>CAXNJE010000063.1:0-16902 GCA_964202565.1 Breznakiellaceae bacterium
CCGTTTCAAACCCGCCCGCATCGTGAACGACGATTCTTCCGATCGGGGTATATCCTGACGACATGAGCAGGATGACTTCGAAGGAAAGTGTTCGGGCCGCCGTCGAGCACCGCGAGGGCGACCGGGTGCCATTATACGCGTCCTATACGCCGGAAACCGCCGCGTTATTGCGGCAAGTAACAGGGACCGACGAATTTGACGTGGGAATCGCCATGGGCAACGACATCGTCAAGGATTGTGTCGGCCTTGAGATGAGCTACTATCTGAACGATCAGCCCAGCTATGTATGTCCCTGGGGCATCACCTGGCGGAATGTCCGCAACCAGACCGGACACTATACCGAAATAATCGATTTTCCCTTGGCAGGCGACGAGGACAAGCTTGCCAAATACCGGATTCCCGATCCGGCCGACGACAGGCAATACGAGAATGCCCGGCTGCTCCTGAACCGCTATGGAGACGATCATTGGGTCGTCGGTTCCTGCCAGTGTTCCATTTTTGAGGCTTCCTGGTATCTCCGCGGTCTGGATACGTTCTTGATGGATCTGGCCTTGAACCCCGATTACGTGAATGAACTGATGGACAAGGTCATGGAATTCCCCCGGATTGCCGGGTTGCGTTACCTGGACCTTGGAGTGGACATGCTCTGGCTTGGTGACGATGTCGCCACCCAGACCGGTATGATGATCTCGCCGGATATGTGGCGTACCTATCTCAAACCGCGGTATGTGAAATTATTCGCCGAATTCAAAGCCAAAAGGCCCGATATCGTCATTGCCTATCATTCCTGTGGCAATTGCGAGGCGATCATCCCGGAATTGATTGAAATTGGCCTGGATGTCCTGAATCCCATCCAGCCCCTCGCACTGGATCCGTTAATGGTGAAACGAAAGTACGGTTCCGATCTGTGCCTGTTCGGAGCCATGGATGTCCAGCGCGTCATGCCCTTCGGGAGCGTTCCGGAAGTCCGTGCAGAGGTGAGACGGCTGACCGATGGCTGCGCCAAGGACGGCGGCTTCATACTGGCGGGGGCCCACCATCTCCAGTCGGATACGGATCCCGCCAAGGTATTCGCCTTCTACGAGGCAGGGAAGGAATTCGGCGTGTACCCGCAGTGATGGTTTGAAACCACCCGCAAGTATGCGGGTAAAGTATAAGAAGAAGGAAAGGAGATCAGTATGCCGAAAATTGCATTGATTGGCGCGGGAAGCATCATCTTCGCAACTACCTTGCTGAACGATATGCTGGGTACCGAGTGTCTCCAGGATTCCAGCTTCGCGCTGATGGGCCCGACGAAGTGGAAACTCGACAAGATCGAATCCTGGGCAAAGGGCGTCATCACCAAAAATAAACTGGCCGCCACCGTGTATTCCACCACGGATCGCCGGAACGCCCTGGCGGGCGCCGATTATGTGCTACTCCTTTTCCAGATCGGCGGCATGGAAGCCTACAGGCTGGACTATGAAATTCCCCTTAAATACGGTGTGGACCAATGCCTGGGCCAGTGCGTGGGCCCGGGTGGCGTGTTCCGCGGGAACAGGTCGATTCCGGTGCTGGCCAGCATCATGAAGGATATGGAAGAACTGTGCCCCGACGCGGTGATCCTCAATTATGTGAATCCCATGGCCACCAACAGCATAGGTATGGGGAAATCGAGCAAGATCAAGTATGTGGGGCTCTGCCATGGCGTGCAGACCACACTGGACCTCATCGCTGGCTACACGAACACCAAAAAGAGCGAGATCGAATTCCTTTGCGCGGGCATAAACCACATGGCCTGGTTCCTCAAGATCGAGAAGGACGGGAAGGACCTCTACCCCTTGCTCAAGGCAAATTGCGAAAAGCCGGAATATTATATCAACGACAAGGTCCGTATCGAGGCCATGAGGCATTTTGGGTACTTCATGACCGAGTCCACCGGACATCTTTCGGAATACCTTCCCTGGTTCCGCAAGAACAAAAAAGCGCTGGACCTGTATTGCGACCAGCCGGCTTTTGGCGGAGAAACGGGCGCGTACTATAAATACTGCTGCTATATCGCCAAAAAATTCGAGAAGGGCGACTTCATCCGCCTGGCCGGAAACGATCTTGAACCCAGAAGCAAGGATTATTGCTCCTACGTCATCGAGGCCATGGAAACGGGCAAACTGTTCCAGCTTAATGGAAATGTCATGAATACTCCGGGGTATATCGAAAACCTGCCCCGCGATGCCTGCGTCGAGGTGCCGATGTTCGTGGACAAGAACGGACTCCAGCCGGTTTTCGTGGGAAAGTTGCCCACCCAGCTCGCGGCCGTGAACATGATGGATATCAATGTCCAGTTGATGGCCTCCGAAGCCGCCCTGGAAGGGGACCCCGAGAAACTGATGATGGCCTGCGCCATGGATCCCCTGACCTCTGCGGTACTTACGCTGCAGGAAATCAGGGACATGACCGCCGAGATGCTGGAAGCCCAGCGTGAATGGCTGCCCCAGTTCAAGGGCAAGACCCTAAGGCCCCTGGGACGCATACCTACGCCTCCCGGAACGGTGGGTGTTGCTGTACCCCTCGATCCGGCCCTCGCCATCAACAGCAGATTCGGGAAGCTGGCGAGCGAATAAGCACCACTACGGGATAGACCTAAGGCCATCGAGGGAAACCCCGGTGGCCTTTTTTTTGGCCTCCACTATCATGGCCTATTCGTAGATTACTCTGTCAGGAACCTATTTTTGCACATATTTTTTCTTGACAAACGGATATTATGAGATATTATACGTATAAGTGAATATAAGTAGTTGGGTATATGCCGCCCCAATTGCGGTGGGCAAGAAACGTTGAAGCTACCGGAGATTGAGATGAAACGCCATGTAACCATGAAAGATGTCGCCAAATTGGCGGGCGTTTCCCAACCCACGGTATCCAATGTCATAAATGGAACCTCGCAGGTTACGGATGAGGTATTCGAAAAAGTGCAAAAGGCGATAAGGGAACTTGGCTATGTCCCCAACGCGCTGGCAAAAAGCCTAAAGCAGAACAAGACGAATACGGTTGGCATGCTGATACCGGATATAGAAAATGGTTATTATTCCGAGATCGCCAAGGAAGTGGAACAGACGCTCCGCGAGAATGGCTATTTTACCTTCCTTTGCAATACGTTTTACAAACCGGAACTGGAAAAGCTGTACATCAATACGCTCATTCAGAACAACGTTTCTGGCATCATCATGTGCTACGGTTTGGTGGATAAATCAGTATTCGCGGATATCGCGAATTTTGATATCCCTTTGGTTTGCATTGACGACAGGACGACTGCGGGGAAAAAAAAGATTCCGTCAGTGGAAATCAATAACGTTCATGGCAGTAAGTTGGCGGTCGAGCATCTGTACAGCATAGGTGCCAGGCGGATTTGTTTTGCCAGTGAACCTCTTTACAATACGGCGCTTGAATCGAGGCACGCAGGTTTTGTGACGGCCTTGAATGAATACGGAATGGATAGCCAACACTTGATCGAGTTTATTGAAAAATCAGAATATGGGAAAATTGATATGGGTTACAACCTGGGGGCGAAAATATTGCTGAATATGGAAATTGACGCCGTGTTCGCATCCAACGATTATCTGGCGATCGGGATCATGAAAAGACTCGCGGACCATGGTGTCAAAATCCCGGATGATATTGTGATAATGGGTTACGACGACGTACTCGTCTCCAAATTGGTTGTGCCTTCGCTTACTACCATTTCCCAACCCAAACGACTCATGGCCAAGAGGGGCACCCAGAAACTCATAACGATCATGAAAGGCAACGAAGTCAAGGATATGGAAATATCCATGGAACCAACGCTCATTATCAGGGACTCGACGATGAAAAAAGGGCAAAGACCGGCATAGTGCCAGGTCGCGAATAGCATTCAGGGAGGACCGTATGGCCAAGTTCAGGATTGCGTTGAATATGGAGTTTTGTCGCAGTGCCGACAAGGGATTTGAGGACGGCGTCAGGATCGCATCGGAGCTGGGCTACAAGTATATCGAACCCATGGTACACACCGGCTGGGAACTCCTCAGCGAGGTCAATTATTTCCACTCCTTCTCGATGGAGCAGGATCCTCTATTAATGAAGGAAATTTGCGACCGCTACGGCGTCAAGGCGCCGAGCCTAAGCGGCCATAGTCCGCTCATGAAGCCGGAAGCTGCGGTTGACCGTCTTACAAAGGCAATCATTACGGCCAGTGCGATAGGCGCGAAATTCGTCAACACCGATGAGATGGTAAAGCCCGATTGGATGGATGATGAATTTGCCCATCAGGCCATGAGGTATTCGCTGACCCGGGCCGAGCAGGTTGCGGCGCGGCATAAGGTGTACCTGTGCATCGAACCCCATGGCATTTATACCAAGACGGCAGATGGCCTCATGCGTATCGTCAATCTGGTTAAATCGCCGTGGATTAAAGTGAACTGGGACACCGGAAACGCGTACCTGGCGGGTGTCGAGGATCCGTACGAGGCCCTCGAAAAAGTACGGAACCACGTGTATCACATGCACGCGAAAGATATCGATATGAAGCAGAGTGAATCGGAACGCGGGAAGGTTACGGGAACGCCCGTTGGTTGCGCCTGTGGTGATGGAGTCGTGGATTGGAAGAGGGTCATATCCATACTCGAACCCGTGGATAGGGAATTATACCTGAGCGTCGAGTGCGGCACCATAGATCAGGCAAAACGGAGCTTGGTTTTCCTGAAGAAGACCTTGGGTTCAAAATTGCTGGATTAGGGTGCCTTTCAAAACAAGTTTTGACGTTATGATAAAGAGGCTCTAGGTTCAGTCAGTACAATCAGAGGAGCAAACGGATGTCTGAGGAATTGATACTCAAGATGGAAGGCATCTCAAAATCGTTCCCCGGCGTGACGGTATTCGATGGGTTCGACTTCGATCTGAGAAGGGGCGAGATACACTGCATCTGTGGCGAGAACGGCGCAGGCAAGTCGACATTGATTAAGATGCTCTCCGGAGCGTATTCCCCCGACAGGGGCGATATCCATTTCGACGGAATAAAGACCGAGAGCATGAATCCCCATACGGCCATGAAAATGGGTATCCAGACCATTTACCAGGAACACAACCTGTTCCCCCTGCTGAATGTGGTCGAGAACCTGTACGCCGGAAACCAGATCATGAAGGGGATTGTCATCGATGAAAAGAAGATGGTCGAAAAGACCAAGGAAATTCTCGACTACCTGCACGCATCCATTTCTCCCTTCGACATCGTAGGCCAACTGGGAAGCGGAGCGCAGAAGACTGTCGAGATTGCCAAGGCCCTCGTCCAGGAATCCAAGGTCATCATCCTGGACGAACCGACCGCCTCCTTCAGCCAGATGGAAATAGACCACCTCATGGGAATCATCAAAAAATTGGCTGCCAATGGATTAAGCATCATTTATATTTCCCACCACCTGGAAGAGGTCTTCAAGATTGCGCAGCGGGTAACGGTGATCAGGGACGGTCAGAAAGTAAACACCTACGACATCGAAGGCCTGACAGAACAGAAGCTGATTCACGACATGGTGGGTCGCGATGTTTCGCTCTTCTACCAAAGAAAGAAAGTACCCATAGGGGACGTCATTTTCGAGGCGGTAAACCTGAGCGGCAATGGCGTCAGCAATATTTCCCTGACCGTTCGTGAAGGTGAGGTTTTGGGTATTTCGGGCATGATAGGCTCCGGAAGGACAGAACTTGCGGAACTTTTGTTCGGAGTCAAGAAAGCGGATTCCGGTGAGATACGTATAAAGGGCAAGCCTGTAAGGATGAGGACTCCCCTGTCGGCCATCAAGAACAAGATGTGCTTCATCACCGAGAATCGCCAGGCCACGGGTTTGTTCCTGCGGCACGCGTTGGACAAGAATATCGCCATCGCCAGCTACTCGCAAACGAAAACGCCCTTCGCCTGGCCCCGGGAAGATTACAAGGTCTCCAAGCATTACATCGATGCGCTGAACATAGCCACCCCCGGTGTGTACCAGCTGGCCATGTTCCTGTCTGGCGGAAACCAGCAGAAGGTTGTTCTGGCCAAATGGTTTGCCACCGAGGCGGGCATATTCATTTTCGATGAGCCGACACGGGGTATCGACGTCGGCGCAAAGGAAGAGATTTATAAAATAATCGTGAATCTGCTGGAACGGAAGAAAGCGGTCATAATGATTTCTTCCGACATGCCGGAGCTTATCGCCATGAGCGACAGGATCATGGTGATGCGAAACGGTACGCTGGTTGCGGAAGTCCGGAAAGACGACATCAGCGAAGAGAACATCCTTAAGCACTCCATCGGAGCCAATGAGACCCTGGGAGAGGATGATACCATGGGAGGTAAGAAGTAATGAAAACCGGAAGACTTTTCAAGCACGAAAACGCACCGATGTTTTTCGTGCTTGTGTTGGCCATAATAGCGGTCTATCTCGTGGAACTCTTTTTTGTAAGGGGTTCGAACATCTCCAAAGTGGCGTTCCTGAAACCCATGAATATCGCCAATGTGCTCATGCAGATTTCCATTACCGGAATGTTGGCCATCAGCATGACGCTGGTAATGATATCCGGCGGCATCGATCTTTCCATCGGCCAGATGATGTGTTTTCTGGGAACGGCCATGGCGTTCATGATGAAGAACGTAGGTTGGGGCGGTTGGTCGGTAGCCATTTTCGGTATCGTGCTGGCAGTGCTTTTCCAGTTGTTGATGGGGCTCATCATTTCACGAACCAAGCTGGAGCCCTTCATAGTGTCCCTGGGTTTCATGAGCATCTACAAGGGTTTTACCTATCTGATCACCAACGGTAGGGAAATAACCATCGAAGGAAAATTCAGCTTTCTGGGCCGGTCGTATATCAACCTGACGGAAAATTTCAGATTGGGAATGCCTGTAATCCTGTTGGTGGTTTTGGTTATCATCATGTACCTGATCCTCAAGTACACCAAATTCGGAAGGACAGTGTACGCCGTTGGTGGAAACGAGAGCGCCGCGTATCTTGCCGGTATCAACGTCAAAAACTTCAAGCTGCTCCTTTATGCCATCAACGGATTGTTCATCGCCATCGCCAGCATGTCTTCATTGTCGAGGATGGGTACGGGGAACCCCCTGATGGGCGAAGGCAAGGAGATAGAAGTCATCGCGGCGGTTGTTGTAGGCGGTACGGCGCTTAGCGGTGGAAAGGGCAACATTATCGGAACACTCA
The DNA here is from genome assembly GCA_964202565.1 of Breznakiellaceae bacterium. Taxonomy (GTDB): domain Bacteria; phylum Spirochaetota; class Spirochaetia; order Treponematales; family Breznakiellaceae; genus SZUA-426. The sequence goes on from CAXNJE010000063.1 coordinate 7,200, forward strand.
TCGGTGTGCTGCTTTTGGGCTTCATTTCCAATGCCCTCAACATTCTGGGCGTGGCACCGCATTGGCAGTACATCATGCGCGGGATCCTCATTATCGTATCCGTGTTGTTGATGTACATGAGCATAGTCAATTCAGCCTCGGTCAAAGGCAACGTCAAGGGCAAGCCTGTGACGGTGATTAAGAAGACTGCCTGACGAAGGCAGCACTAAGGTATTGTTTTAAGAAGTTGCCCATAGGGCGGCTATTTCTTCAGGAGGTGAAGGTAATGAAAAGAGTACTGATGTTCGCATTGGTGGCTGCAATGGTTTCCACGTCCATCGTGTGGAGCCAACCGGGCGCCGAAAAGCAGAGCGCAGCGGGTTCCCTCGCTACGGCTTCGACGAAGGGCAAGAAGATCGGCTTTATCAATGCCGGTCCGGACGATTATTACGCACAATTCGGCCAGACCCTGAAAGCGGTCGCCGGACTGTACGAGATGACCGTGACGGAAGTCAACTCCGACTACAAGCCAGAGAAGGAATTGGCCAACGTCCAGGACATGATCTCCAAGGGTGTAGATGCGATTGCGGTAATCACCGCCGGAGCCGCGGGCAGCTCAGCCTCCATCAAGGCAGCCAACGACGCCAAGGTGCCGATTTTCTTTATCGCGGGCAAACCCGATCTGCAACCCGGTACGGAACTCACCGGCCATGTCACCGACAATTTCGTTATCATGGGTTATAAGATTGGTCAGTGGGTAGCCCAGAATTATCCCAAGGCAGTATGCGTGAATATTCCAGGCTTCCTTGGCCAGGGACCTGCTGAAGGCGAGATCGTCGGATTCCAGCTTGCCCTGGATGAGGCGAAGATGGGAACCGCAACCTTGCTGAAGAGCGCGGAATGGCAGCGGACCCTCGCGATACCGATCACCCAGGACCTCATCGCTTCCGGCAAACCCTTTGATGTGGTATTTGCAGCAAACGAAGAAACTGCCGCTGGTGTCATGCAGGTATTCGACGAGCTGAACGTAAAGGGAAAAGTCATCGTTTCCAACAATGGCAAGGAAGAAGCCTGGCAATGGATGAAGGAAGGCAAGATGGCCGCCACCGTACCGAATCCGCCTTCCCTTAATGCGGATCTTTGCGTACAGCAGATCGTCCGTTTCTTCAACAAGCAGAAATTCGAAAAATATCTTCAGATCATGCCCTTCGCGGTCCTGACGAAAGAAAATGTGGACCAAGCCATTCCGTGGAATACCCAGAATTACCTGAATGCCCGTGCGGCGAACAAGTTTAAATGGGACCTCGCATATTACGAGGAAGGCTACGTGAAGAACAAGAAACAGTTCGAAGATTTTGATGCAAAAGTAAAAGCATACCTGGAAAAGAAATAATAAATTTAGTATGGGCTTGCCCTATGGCAGGCCCATACCTGATCCAGTCTTTTGCATGGATGGATCAACAAAGGGCCGGAGTAGCAAAGAAAAGGAGATACGAGCGATGAGCGGGATTAGAGACAAGGTCGAGAGCGTACTCGGAAAGAACAATGGAATTCTCAAACTTGATCCAGCCTGGGTGGCGCGCGACTTTCTACCGGCAGGTCATCGTCTCGGTCTGAAGGAAAGCGAGTACGATGTGGGCGCGCGGGGTACTATCTGTGAGCGCTGGATCGGTTCGACAACGAAAGCCGACAACAGGCTGAGCCCCCCCGATGAAGGCCTCTCGTATATAGCCGGCGCGGGAATCACTCTCAAGGATGCGGTGGATGCTGCGGGCGATTTGATTATGGGAGCCGAATACGCGAAGACCCATAAGGGACTTGGCAGGCTTGCGAAGATCTACGATTTTGCCGCGCGGATTCCCTACCACATTCATCAGAGCCAGGCGGACATGGCAAAGCAGGGAAAGAATTCAAAGGAAGAGGCTTACTATTTCCCCGAGGGCGTCGATATGGGACCCCACCCGGAAACTTTTTTTGGGGTACATCCGTCCATCGTGGAGAACAAGCAATTCGACATACTTCTTCCCTATCTGACAGAATGGAAAAATGACCTTATCCTTCGCCATTCCCGCGCGTATCTGAACGTTCCGGATGAAGGCTTTCACCTTCCCGCCGGTGGACTCCATGCTCCGGGTACAGCCCTGACCATCGAGTTGCAGGAAGATTCGGATGTATTTGCCATGCTCCAGGCACTCAATGCGGGCAAGATCATTTCCAAAGAGCTATTGTTCAAGGATGTGCTTCCTGCAGACAGGAAAGCCCGGGGCGAGAAGGCGGTCCTTGACCAGGTGGATTGGGAACTTTCAGGTGATCCTTATTTTTATGAAAACCGGCATACCTCACCCCAACCGGTTTCAGACCCAAAGCAAGCCGGCGGGTCGGAACATTGGATCTATTACAACACGACTAAATTTAGCGGCAAGAAACTTATCGTAAAACCGGGACAGAAGTTTACCAGTGTCGACAAGGGCGTGTACAACATTCTGGTGTGGCGTGGCAAGGGACGCTTCGACGGTATCGAGATTGCAGCTGGCGATTTCAGCATGGACGAACTGCTGATCACCCATGCGAAGGCGACTGCTCCTGTAGTCATCGAGAATACCGGAAAAGACGATCTCATGATCATCAAATTTTTTGGACCCGACATCAATCTGGATATTCCGCGGATTAAAAAGTACGGCGACTGGAAGGGCATACGTTCATGAACATCCGCGCGCTTTGCCAAATTTTTCATCTCTCTTTTTTTCAATCTTTTTTCACCAATATTTTTTCCAGGAGGACAAGATGAGCAAGAAGAAAATTTCTGTCGGAACATGGGCTTACATCTGGGGCGGGTACGCGGACAAGCCAATTCCATTTGTCGACGTCGTGAAACGACTCAAAGAATATAAATTCGATGGTATCGAATTTGGCGCTTTTCCCCCGCATCTGGAAAAGAATACCCCTGAAGAATGGAAGAGCATAAAGAAACTGGTTAATGACGCTGGCATGGGTTTCTCCGGCGTAGCCGCTCCATTCCCCTCTCCCGCAACCTCCACGAAGCAGGCTTACCTTGATACGGTGAAAGGACACATAGAGATGTGCAAGGTAATGGGGATTCCCAACCTTCGCGTCGACGCTGTCGACCCGCCCACCGCCATCCCCGGTGGCATGAGCTACGATACCTGTTTCTCCACGGTCGCCGAAAGATGGCGCGAATCCGCCGAATTGTGCCAGAAAGCTGGCATTAAGCTGGTGTGGGAATTCGAACCCGGATTTTTCTTCAATAAGCCCAGCGAAGTTGTCAACATGGTGTACAAGGTCGACCATCCGAACTTCTCCATCATGTTCGATGCTTGTCACGCCTTCATGTGCGGCGTCATGGGTTCCAGGCAGCTGGGTAAACGGGAAGTCCTACCGGGCGGTGTAGTCCAGTTCGCCCACATGCTTACCGGAAAAATCGGAGCTGTCCATTTTATCGATTCAGATGGAACCCTGCACGGCGACGAGACGAGCACCCACGCGCCCTTCGGACAGGGTGTGCTTGATTTCGACGAGATCACCAAAGCCATCATTGCTTCCGGCTACAACGGCGAGTGGTGGCCCATCGATCTTTGCTTCTGGTCCAACGCCCTCGAGGCGACGGCCCCCGCAAAGGCATACATGGATGTGCTGGTTGCCAAGTACGGCTATTGACAAGACCCGCTAATAAGGAGACATGAGATGACCGGAAAAATGAAAGCCCAGGTCTTTTATTCCGCCAAGGACATGAGGCTCGAAGAGATTCCCATTCCCAAGGTAAGCGATATCGACGTGCTCGTACGGGTAAAGAGCTGCGGTATTTGCGGCTCCGATATATCCTATTACTTCGGCTCAAGCCCGGTGGGTACGCCCAGCGGAAAAGGCCCGCTGGTATTGGGCCACGAGTTTACCGGCGAGGTTGTCGAGGTTGGCGCTGTAGCGAAGGCCCAGAACCTTTTCAAGCCCGGCGATCGCGTGGTCGTGAATCCGGTACAGAATTGTAACGCGTGCTATATGTGCGCGTCGGGACACCCCAATCTTTGTTCCAACAATTACGTGCCCGGTGTCACGGCGAACGGCGGTTTCGCCGAGTACTGCATTTCCCGCTACACCGGACTCTTCAAGCTACCCGATGAGGTAAGCTACGATGTGGGTGCGTTTACCGAGCCCTTCGCCTGCGCTGTTTACGGCATCAAGAAGCTGGCGATCGAGCCCGGCCAATTTGTTGCCGTATTCGGTCCCGGAGCCATCGGGCTCATGATGACCCAGATGTGCAAGTCGGTGGGAGCAGGCAAGGTCGCCTTGGTCGGTACCCGCGATTACCGGCTGGAAGCGGGAAAGAAGTGGGGCGCCGACTATCTGTTCAACGTAAAGGACACCAAGTCGAAATACTATGTGAAGGACCTCAAGAAGGCCATCGCCGACGTAACCGGGGGAAACCTCGCCGACCGCGCGATTGTTCCGACGAGCTCCAACGCGGCTTTCGAACAGGCCATCGATATTACGGGAAACGCCGCGATACTCGTCCACTTCGGCTTGCCCGATGCGAACGATGTGATCAAGGTACCTGCGCTTTCTACCCACACGATGGACAAGGAAATCAGGTTCTCCTGGTTGGCCCCCATGGTATGGCCCACCACCATCCATTCCCTGGCGAATGGTTTGGTGAAGGTGGAATCCCTCATTACGAGTACCATTCCCCTTGCTGACGCGGGTAAAGCCATTGAGGCCTTGAAGGAACGCGACGGAGACCCGTTGAAGGTCATAGTCAGGCCTTGAGATTTCCAAAAAGGACGGAAACATGATTACCTACGGTATTAATACGTTCCTTTGGGCTTCGCCTTTCAGGACCAAAGACCTGGTCCTATTCGAGAAGGCCAAGTCCTTGGGCTACGACATCGTCGAGATACCCATAGAGAGCGAAAGCGATCTCAACTACAAGAAGGCAGCGGAAGCGTACGCGAAAACCGGCCTGAAGAGTTCGATCTGCGCGGTCATGGGCGCCGGAAGGGACCCCTCCCACCCGGATGCGGCCATTCAGAAGGGCGCCATCGCCTACATGAAGCACTGCATCGACGCGGCCGTGACGATAAAGGCTCCCGCTGTCGTTGGCCCGCTGTACGCGGCGGTCGGCCGTCAGTGGCAGGCCACTCCCGCGCAGCGCGAAAAGGACCTGGCCCGATGCGCCAAGAACATGAAGGTCATCGCCAAGTACGCCGAGGACAAAGGTATCATGCTGGCGCTGGAACCACTGAACCGCTTCGAGACGAGTTTTATCAACCTGACAGAGCAGGCTATTGAACTCGCCGACTTGATCGGCAGTCCCAACGTCAAGATCATGATGGACACCTTCCACGCCAACATCGAAGAGAAGAACCTGGGGAAGGCGATCGAGCTTGCGGGCAAGCGGATGATCCATATCCACGCCAACGAGAACGATCGCGGTACGCCGGGAACCGGTCATGTGGCTTGGGTGGAAATCGCCGCCGCGCTCAAAAAAATTAAATATGATGGTCCCTTGGTGATCGAATCCTTCTCCACTTCGGTGAAGGAAATCGCCCGGGCCGCAGCCGTCTGGCGACCCTTGGCCCCGAGTTCCGACGAACTGGCTATAAAAGGTCTTGCATATCTGAAAAAACTTATGGCATAAGCTGTTTCAAGCCCGTGTTTGTCGGTAGACTTGCACGGGCTTCGAAGCCCAGCGGAAAAGAACCATTCCCATTCAAGGAGAGTCTATGGCAAGCGGAAAGAAAGTGAGAGTAGGTGTTGTCGGTCTGGGCTTTGGTGCCGAGTTCGTTCCACTCTATCAGAAACATCCAGACGCCGAGTGCGTAGCCGTCTGCCAACGGGACGAAGCCAAGCTGAAACAAGTCGGCGACATGTTCAAGGTGTCCAAACGCTATACGCGCTATGAGGACATGCTCAAGGATAAGGATATCGACGCCATACATATCGTGACGCCCATAGCAGCCCATGCATCCATGACTGTCGCCGCACTGGACGCCGGCAAGCACGCGTGCAGCACCGTTCCCATGGCGACCACGGTGGAGGATTGCCTTAAAATTGTAGACGCCCGCAAGAAAGCCAAGAAAGTCTACATGATGATGGAAACCGCCGTTTACACCCGGGAATTCCTGTATGTAAAGGAAAAGGCCGACGCCGGCGAGTTGGGAAAGATACAGTTCCTGCGCGGGGCGCACCAGCAGAATATGAGCCTTCCCGGTTGGCCCGACTATTGGTACGGTTTTCCACCCATGCATTATGCAACCCACGCGGTCAGCCCCCTGTTGGCCCTCGCGAAAACGGAGGTCGAGTCCGTCGTCTGCTTCGGCTCCGGCACGATCCGTGACGAATATAAAAACCGCTACAATTCTCCTTTTGCAATAGAGACTTCCCTCATGAAATTGCGCGACTCGGATCTCGCCTGCGAGGTAACCCGGTCGCTTTTCGATACCATCAGGCAATACCGTGAAAGTTTCGACGTGTACGGCACGAAACTGTCCTATGAATGGGAGCAACTGGCCGGCGAGAAAATGGTACTGTATTCGGGCTTCGAGGACGCGACCCGGGTGGAAGTACCCGACTTCGGCCATCGCCTTCCCAAGGAAATCGCGCCCTACACCATCCACGGCGTCTACGATGAGGAACACGAGCACACCTCCTTCATCCAGGGAGCGGGCCACGGTGGATCCCATCCCCACCTGGCCCACGAATTTGTCATGGCCATCCTGGAGGATCGCGAATCCTTCGTGGACGCAAAGCGGGCGGCCAACTGGACCATGGCGGGAATCTGCTCCCACGAGTCGGCCATGAAGGGCGGCTTAAGAATACAGGTGCCTGTCGTCAAGTAGACACGACGGAGTGTATGGTTTACCTTTGCACGGTATTAGTAACGTTACATAATCTTGTTTGTGAGGATAATCTATGAGTGATTCTGCTTTGATCGTCAAACGGGCCCGTGAACTGAAACTCGCGCTACCCGCGTTCAACATTCCGCACGTACCCATGATGGAGAGCGTCGTTCGTGCCCTGAAAGACACCGGTACCTTCGCGCTTATCCAGGTAGCCAGGCTCGAATGGGAAAAATTCGAATCCAAGAGTCTGGAAGCGATAAGGGACGAGTACGAACGTGTCAAGGACGAGCGTTTTACCCGCTTGCACCTGGACCATGTTCCTGTCATCGACGAGGACAATCTGCAGGTGGATTATCTTCCCATCATCGCCCGGGCGCTTAAGGCGGGTTACGGTTCCGTAATGGTCGACGGTTCCCGTCTGCCTTTCGAGAATAACGTCGCCGCGACCAAGGCCGTAATCAAAGTGGCCCATGCGGTGGGTATACCCGTCGAGGCGGAACTCGGCGCCGTACTGGGCCACGAATCGGGACCCCTGCCACCCTATGAGGAATTGTTCGCCAGCGGCATTGGCTTTACCAAGCCCGAGGACGCCGAGCGCTTTGTCGCGGAAACCGGGGTGGATTGGCTTTCTGTTTCCATCGGCAACATCCATGGAGCCATCGCCGGAGCCGCCAAGTCCCAGAAGAAACCTGAAGCCAGGCTCGACCTGGACCGGCTTTCCATAATCGCCCAACTTGCCAAGGTACCCATTGTCTTGCATGGCGGAACGGGAATCCGGCCGGACAACGTTCGTGAAGGCATCAAGCGCGGCATAGCCAAGATCAATATCGGGGCTGCCATCAGATTGGCTTACGAGAGTAATATCGCAAAAGGCGCAGCAGCCGCAGCCGATGCCGTCTACGCGGCAACGGTAGCCGAAATCGACTCTCTCGGCCTGCGTGGTTCGGCCGCAAAAATATTCGAAAGGAAATTGGCATGAGCGAGAAAAATAGTGTGAAGAAAGTAACTTTCGCGGTGTTCTTTGGCAACCGGGGCTTTTTCCCGGCATCGCTCCAAAGCGGAGCCAGGAAAGAAATGCGTGAGGTCATCGAGCGTGCCGGTTATGGGTGCCTGATGATGGATGAGGGCAAGACCCGCTATGGAGCCGTGGAGACCCCGGAAGAGGGCCGTAAATTCGCCGCCTTCCTGGAAGCGCACCGCGGATCCTTCGATGGCGTCATCCTTTGCCTTCCCAATTTTGGTGACGAGAACGGCGCGGTCGACGCGTTGCAGGCTGCCGGGGTTCCCATCCTGGTGCAGGCGTATCCCGATGAACTGGACAAGATGGCGCCGGCACTCCGCCGTGATGCCTTCTGCGGCAAATTCTCCATCATGGATGTCTTCAAGCAGAACGGTATTGCCTTCACCGTGTTGAAGCCCCATGTCGTGGCACCGTCGTCTCCCGCTTTCGCGGCGAACCTGGATTATTTCGGCAGGCTCTGCAGGGTGGTTACTGGTCTCCGCAAGCTGAGGGTTGGTGCGATAGGCGCAAGGACCACCGCCTTCAAGACTGTGCGTATTGACGAGCTGGCCTTGCAGAAACGGGGGGTCACCGTCGAGACCTACGACCTCAGCTCGATCATGGAACGCATGAAAGGCATCCGCACCTCGAGCAAGGCCTACAAGGAAAAAGCCACGAAATTGGGCGCGTATTCCGACTGGAGCGGCGCCCCCGAGAGTGCTTTCGATACGATCGTGCGTCTGGGCGCCACGCTGGACGAAGTACTGGCCCGGGATAATCTGGACTGCATCGCCCTGCGCTGCTGGGTGGAGATGCAGGAAATCCTCAAGATTTCCCCCTGCGTGCTTATGGGAATGCTCAACGATGATGGCACCTCCGCTGCCTGCGAACTGGATATAGGCAACGCGGTGGCCATGCGCGCTCTCTCCCTCGCGTCCGACAGTCCGGCCGCCTGCCTTGACTGGAACAACAATTACGGCGACGACGAGGACAAGTGCATCCTCTTCCATTGCGGTCCGGTGCCCCGTTCGCTCATGGCGGCCAAGGGCAAGATTTCAGACCACCTCATCCTGGCCAACGCTGTTGGCGCCGGCTGCTCCTTCGGCTGCGATGTGGGCAGGATACGTCAGACGCCGTTCACCTACGGCAGCCTGATGACGGAAGACGGAGTTTCCCGCATATACCTGGGGCAGGGCGAGTTTACCGCCGACAAGATTCCGGCCAACTATTTTGGCTGCGCGGGAGTGGCCCGCATAGCCGGACTGCAGGACAGGTTGCTGACCATAGGCGAAGCCGGTTTCCGGCATCACGTAAGCGTGACCGCAGGGACGGTCGCAGGCCCTGTGGAAGAGGCGCTTTCGAAGTATCTGGGCTACGAAACAATCAAGTTGTAGGAAACAGGAAATAGGGAGTCGGGATGAGCATACTCGGACTTGATATCGGTACCACCAACTGCAAGGGTTCGGTTTTCCGTACCGACGGCCAGCGTGGCGCGGAGCTTGTATTGGGCACCGCCGAGCGGGAATATCCGCTTGTCCACGCCAGGTCCGGGTGGGCCGAACTGGATTCCCGCAAGGTGATCTCCTCGGTGATGGAAGTGATCCGGGAACTGGCCGGAAAAACAGCCAAGGATCCCATCCGCGCCCTTTCGGTCTGTTCCATGGGCGAGGCGATGACTCCCGTCTCGGCCGACAGGCGCATATTGGGGAACGCGATCATCCACCTCGACTCCCGGGGTAGGGAACAGATCGACGCTTTTTTGGCGCGCATCCCGAAGGAGGAATTCTTCGGGATCAACCCCAACATTCCAGGAACCAATTACTCCCTGCCCAAGCTCTTATGGCTTAAGGAAAAGGAACCTGAACTTTTC
>CAXNJE010000064.1:0-16712 GCA_964202565.1 Breznakiellaceae bacterium
CGTTCCATCGCCCGTGCCGAGGCTGAGCTGGGCAGGGAACAGGAAGGCCGGGGCAAGGCCGAGGCCGCCCTGGAGATGAACCGCCACAATCTGGAGGACGCGCTTCGCGATAGGGACGCCTGTCTCGGGACCTTCAATGGTTTCCTGGAAGGACGCGAGTCCCTGCGCGCCGATTGCGAAGCCTACTATGCCGAACGCATCAGCGGGACCGACCTCAAGACCCTGGCGGAAAATTATGAGAACGCCGTCAAGGCCTTCCGTACCCGGCTGGAACGGGCGGCGGAAACCTACCGCAAGGCCGTGCAGGATTACAACAGCCGCTTCAACGCCCTCATTTCCCTGGAACCCGCCTTTGCCGCCGAGGCTGCTACGGTGCTCAGGCGTTACGAGGATTCCGAGCTGCCCCTTTACCGGGAAAAGATTTCAAAGGCCAGAGCCGATGCGGAACGGCAATTCAAGGAGCACTTTGTTGCCCGCCTCAACGAATACATCGAGGAGGCCAAGGAAAGTTTCCGCGAGATAAATGATACCCTCAAGGTGCTCTCGTTTGGACGCGACCAATACCGCTTTACCCTGGAAGAACGCTCCGACCGTCGTGGCCAGCTGGAAATCATCCGCAAGGCCGCGGATATCTCGGAGATGGAGGACGGGCTTTTCGCCGCCCTCTCCAACCCTGAGGAAAAGCGCGCGGTGGAAGCCCTGTTCGAGCGCATCCTGCGGAACGAGCTGGATTCCTTCGAGGTACGGGCCATCTGCGATTATCGCACCTACTTCAGCTATGACATCAAACTGCGGGACCTTACCGCCCTCGATTCGCGCACGGGAAAGCCACCCGAGCTTTCACTGTCCAAGGTTATCCGGGAAAAATCCGGGGGCGAAGCCCAGACCCCGTACTATGTGGCCATCGCCGCCAGCTTTTACCGCTTCTACAAGGACGACCCCGAAAATACCGTACGCCTGGTCCTCTTCGACGAGGCTTTCAACCGCATGGACGACGAGCGCATAGGAAAGGCCCTCGAATTTTTCCGCCGCCTGCGCATGCAGGTGGTCACTGCGGTTCCCACGGAAAAACTGGAAACCGTCGCTCCCTATATGGATTCCATCGCGCTGGTGGTGCGCCATGGGTATAGGGCGATGGTCCGTGATTTCCGCGCCGCCGGAACGCTTCCGGTACCCGAGGGCGCCATTCCGCTCAAGGCCGCACGCGCGGCTACCCACCGTCCCAGGCCTCCCCTTGAGGCGACACTGGAGCTGGATTCAGCCCTGGATCCCCTGGACCCGACAGCCGGTGGGGTAGAGGTGGAATTCGGGGAAGACGCGTAGATGGAACGGAACATCCTGGAATTGTTCGCAGCCAGATATCCCGCCTCTGCCCAGAGGCGGGGTGGACGGCCGTTGCGGCTGAAAGATTGGGATAGGCTGCTGGGCGAAGCTTTCGTCAGCGCCGATTCGTTGCACTCCTTCCTTGACGCCATGGAACGGTTGGAAGGTTCGGGCATCCTGAAGCTTTTCTGGAAGAGACACCGGATAGGCGATGAACTGGCCTCAGTGGAACTCGCCAATCCCCGGCTGCTCTACGAACGTCTCGGCCGCCCCGTACCCGAGGATCTCTCCGCACTCCTTGAAAGCAGCGCTTTGGCCGCCGCCGCCAAAGTCAATGCTGCCAATGCAACCGACGCGGTTGCTGCTGTGCAGGAATACGCCGATACAGCCGCTTTTTTCCGCTTTGTTGCGGACAACGCGGATTCGCTGGGCGGACGGCTGACACCGGGGGACATCCAGGACTTTGCGGCCCTGTTCTCTTCTGACCGCGACGAAAGGGACCGGCTTCCCATACGGGCCCTATCCATCCGGCTCTACCATGATTCAAAACGCCTCGAGGGACTCGTCTCCCTTCTAAGGCCTCTCCTTTTGCAGGCCGCCCTTGCCGATCGGCTCCGGCTGCCCGAACGGGTCTATCCGGAAGTGGCCCTTGCGGGTTGTGGCGAGTTGGTCTTCGGGGACAGGGCTGTCTGGAAGATCGACGGGAAACCGCTCACCCTTTCCCTGGACGCCGCGTATGCCTTGGAGCGCATTCACATTTCCGTTCCCAAGCCCCGGGCCCTCACCATCGAGAACAAGGAAACCTTCCACGCCTTCGCCAGGCATCCGCAATCCTTCGATCTATTGGTGTGCACCGGTGGGCGCCCCAACCGCGCGGTAAGAGCCGTCCTGCGGGTCCTCGCCCTCTCCGGTTTTTCGGTATTCCATGCAGGCGACCTGGACGCGGACGGGATCGCCATCTTGTACGAAGTACACAGCCTTTGCGGTGCCCTGCCTTTCGGTATGAATGGTGCTGTTTTTGACCGATACCTTCCCTGGGCCCGCGACCTGGACGCGGCACTGGTCTCCCGCCTGGGTTCCGTTCCCCAGGCCGCTTTCGAGCTGCCCGGCATTCTTGATTTGGCGGAACGCATCAGGCAAACGGCGAGGGGCGTGGAACAGGAGATCGTGGATTACGGTGATCATAGCCTTATAGACATTATATAAAACACCTTATTGGCGGTTGATGCCGATGCCTTTCAAGTATGACAATCTTCTTTCACGCAGGGGAGGCGTGACTGGAGATGACAGACGTCCGCGTGCTCCTCGCGAAAAACATGAAGCGTTGCCGTTCCATTCTGGGACTTTCCCAAATGGCTCTTGCCGAAAGGATCGGCTGTTCGACCACCCTCATCGGCAATATCGAAACCCTGCACCGCTTCCCCTCAGCTGATAGCCTCAACCGCATTTCCGAAGCCCTGCAAATCCATCCTTCCGAACTGTTTGCCGAGGATTCGGCGGCGATCAACCGAATCGCATATACCATCGAGGTCCGGGATCGGCTTGAATCAAGGATCCACGAAGCCATAGACGAGGCCCTGGCCCGTTACGATCGGCCTGGCCGAACTTTGCCCGGTCCAAAAAAGGAATGACTTCAAAGCAATGTCCGGAGGGGTTATTCCAAAACTGAAAGCCTGACGGCGGATGGCGACGTCAGGATCGTAAGGGAGTCCTGAGCCGCGTCAATGCGAAGGGAACGATCGCGAGGGCAAGGCAACCCGAAACGATGAGGGGCAGGGCGGGGAAACCCTGTTTCCACAGGAAAGCTCCAAGAGCGGGGGCCAAAAATGAAAACAGCCCAAGACTCGTCGATAGGAAACCGAACGCCAGTCCCCGCAGTCGTTCCGGTACGGCCTTGCTGATCAGGGACTGCAGGCTGGGTCCCGAACACGCCGCAGCCAGGCCGAGTACGCAATGACCGGCAAGAAAAACCGGGTACGTTTTCCCTGCTGCCATGATGAAGGAGCCTGCGGCCACGAGGAATGCCCCCAAGGCTATGGGGTAACGTTCGCCCCGGCGATCGGCGAAAGCGCCAATGGGTATCATTGCCAAGGCGTTGCAGATGGCCATCGCGCTCTGGAGAGTTCCTATGGAGGCTTCCTTCAGGGAGCCCACCTCTCGAAGGAACAGCGGCAGCAAGTCTCCACCTATACGTCCTGAAATGTCGAACACCCCGTCAACGATGAGCAGCCAAGTGAACAGACCGCCCGCAAAAGCAAGCGCCGCAATCCCCTTGAGTCCGGAACGAAAGGACGTATATGCGGGGAATTGATTTTGGGCAGCTCTGTCCCCACCTACATCAATCATGCCTCCACTTACATCAATCATGCCTTGAGTTGCGGGTGGGGGCGCTCCAAACCGTACCGCGTTCCTGGCCATGTAGATGCGTATCAGTGTCGACGCCCACACGAGGCCGGCCGAACACAGGACGAGGGTGCCGTAGGAGTACCGTTCCACGATAAGGCCGCCCAAGGGTGGGCCAAGAATTCCTACAATCATGAAAACCGCCTGCAACACCCCGTAGACCCGGGTCCTGTTTTTCTCGTCCGACTGTTCCGCAAGGAAGGCGTCGTAGGAGGGTGATACGAGGGCGGCCGTGATGGATCCGACAGCGCTGGAGACGAGGTACCAGACGAGGGGATGGTTCGTATGGGGAGCGCTGATGATCCCTACCCAGGAGATGGCACCCGCGGCAGAACCTATGGCGATGCTCCTGAGCCTGCCGATGCGGTCCGATACCCAGCCTCCAAAAATCTGCATGGCCAAGGGGAAAATGGCGGCTGCGGTAAAATACAGGCCGATGGACTGCACCGAATAGCCCTGGTTGGCCAGTAGGAGGGCGAAAAAGGGATAAAACATCATCCAGGCCAGGTTTGCCAGGATCATGGCTGTCATGAACAAGCGTATGGTGGGGGTGAATATCCGGACGAAACCATGACTGCGCGGCATGGAAGGACTATAACCGGGTCAGCTCCCTCAATTCAATCATGCTTGTCCGGCGGTCCCGTCCTGCGTACTTAGGCTATGGAGTCGGGAAGGAAGTCGGCAAGGAAATCGGGAGTAGTTATTTTCTGATGGCCCACCAGAGGCGGGCCGATGAGGAACGGGGATTCTGGTACCTTTCCTCCGGTCCCGGCCTGATGCCTGCCTCTGATATCGAAGCATATAAGCCTTCCTCCAGCCCCAGCCTGAAAGCCTCCTCGATCCGGTTTTCCTCGCCTGAATGGAAGCAGAGCAGCGCCGCCCTTCCCCCGGCTTTGAGGCAGGCGGGTAGGGATGCCAGCAACCTTTCCAGGGCTTCAAATTCGCCGTTCACTTCGATGCGGAGGGCCTGGAAGGTACGCCGAATGGTCTTTTTGATCTCATCCTCCGGATTCAGGCGGCTCCTCAGTGCGTCGCGTATGGCCTGGGTCAGGGCCTTTGTAGTCGTAATGGTGCCCCTGCGTTGGGTAAGGACGCGGGCGATGACGGGTGCCTCGCTCTCATCGGAATATTCTTCGATGATGGTGCGCAACCGCGCCTCCGGTATGGTCAATAATAGTTCGGCCGCGCTCCGGCCCTTTCCCGGGTCCATGCGCATGTCCAGGGGGCCGTCCCGCTTGAAGGTGAAACCCCGATCCGGGTTGTCTATCTGCATGGACGACACGCCCAGGTCGGCAAGGATCATATCCACCCCGCTCACGCGTTCCTGTGCCAGCAGCTCCGTCAGGCTGGAGAAATTCCGGTGGCACGCGACAAAGGCGCTTTCGTCGAAACCCTCTTCCCGGATGCGTGCTTCGGTTTTGGCGAGTTCCAGGGGGTCCTGGTCGAGCCCGTACAGCTTGCCTCCCGGTTGTATGGATTTAAGGATTTCCATGGCATGACCCCCGTGCCCGAGGGTCGCGTCCACCGCGGTCTCGCCCGGTTTGGGAGCCAGGATTTCCAGCACTTCCCGCACGCAGATGCTTCGGTGGCTTCCTGCGGGGGTATCACCTCGGGCCAGGATCCTCTCCACATCCTGTGGGTAAAGCTCCGCGTTCAGTTCCTTGTATTTTTCGGAAAAGGCGCGTGGGTGGGTTCCCTTGTAGCGCTTCCGCCGCTGGTGTGGCTGCTGGGGTTCATTGTCCGCATTGGAGCCCGGGTCTTCCATCATCAGCATGCCCCCTGAAACAGCCCGGTCAGATAAGCGATGGCCTGCAGTTGTTGTTCCAGCGTGTTTTCCAGTTCCAGGGATGCCCAGGCTACAGGAAGGTAGGCCCGATAGGCGGCCAGGTACGATAGATCCCGGAGCGATTCGTACTCGTGGTGGTCCCATTCTCCACTCCACACGTTCGGGAATCCCACGCGTATGGCAGAAAGGTGACAGCAACCCACGGGGTAGGAGCCGAGGAAGCGTTTCATGGCGGCAACGTAGGCATCCCTGCCTAAAAGCTTTGCGTTTTCCAGATGTGAAAAATCGGGACAGAGCCCGCCCAAGGCCTCAAGCTCGTCCTCATCCGGTGGGACGTCTACATTTTCGACGAACAGGCGTTTCCTGAATATTTCGGGTGCTGTACCAAAGGGATGGCTGCTCGTCCGGGGGTGTATGTTGAAGGCTTCGGTTTTGAAACGCGCCGCGAGGTATTCCAGCTCGGCTTCGTCGCAGTCGGCACGTACGTGGACATGGGGTATGGAAAGGTCCGGAATGGTTTCCAGCTCCCGGTACAGGGCCGCCCTGGCCGCCGCGTCGAAACAGGTAGGAAAGAGGGCGATGGTTCGCAATTCAAGCCGTTTAAGGTCATCGATGAACGCGGGCACCCTCTCGGGTTTGGTGGTGGTCAGTCCGGGGATGATGGTCATGCATGTTCCTTCGACTGTCATGGTACCGTCAAGTCCGAGCCTGATCAAGCCGGCTGATTTCGGACCTTCCCTCGGGAGCTTCCTCGGAGCTTCCCCCGGGACTCGCCCCCATGCTATCTTTCCGGCCATGTCGGATGCGGCCAAAATCGAACTTATCACCCAGGCACAGTCCCTTCCTCCCACCCTGCGCGAATCCCTTTCGCCGGCGGAGCTGGCTTTTATCGCGGGTCTTGAAACATGTGGGCTGCTTCCCTTTGCGGTGACGCCCTTTTATGCGGCCCTTGCGGGAAGCGGCGCGGACGATCCCATACGCAGGCAATGCATCCCCGATCCGCGCGAAGCCGAGCTCAAATACTACGAGCTGGACGATCCTTTGGGAGGGGCGCTTTTCGGTGTGGGTCCCCGCCTCGTACACCAATACCGGGACCGCGCCCTGCTCCTGTCCAACGGGGCCTGCGCGGGTTATTGCCGCCATTGCTTCCGGCGCAGCTGGACTGGCTCTGTCCCCGGTTTCATTGGGGATGCGGAGCTGGATTCGGCCTGTGCGTACCTGGTTGCCCACCCCGAGTTGCAGGAAATCCTGGTATCCGGCGGCGACCCGCTCGTCGCGACAAACGGCCGCCTGGAAACGCTCCTTGCGCGGCTTCGGTCCTCACGTCCGGATATCCTTTTGCGTGTATGCACCCGTCTGCCTGTTGTCCACCCCGCACGCATCGATGCCGTCCTGGTCGCGCTGCTGCGCCGGTTCCGGCCACTGCGCATGATCGTCCACATCAACCATCCCCGTGAACTCCCGCCCGAAACGTGCTCTGCCATCTCTTCCTGTGTGGACGCAGGGATCCCTGTACATACCCAGACCGTATTGCTGAAGGGCATAAACGATGACGAGCAGGTTCTGGCGGTACTATTCAGGAAAATCGTGACACTGGGTGCCAGTCCCTATTACCTGTTCCAGGGCGACTTGGCGCAGGGAACCTCCCACCTGCGGGTGAACCTGGAAACGGCCCTGTCCCTGTACGCCAGACTCAAACATCTTGTTTCCGGCCTGTGCCTGCCCAGGTTCGCGGTGGACCTGCCTGGCGGTGGCGGCAAGCTGGCCTTGCACCCCGGTTGCATAGCCGGAAAGTCCACATATGGGGATGGCAGTCCCGCGTACCTCTTGCGTGACACAGATGGCAAGCTCTGGAAATACCCGATAGAACCCTGAATTCGGCAGCCAGATCGTATTGACGCGTACCCTGAGGGGGGGTATCCTGTATCCACGGAGGAAAACCATGAAGAAAATTCTTCTTTTCGTACTGGCCGCCGCGCTTGTTTTTACGGCCATATCGTGCACCCCCAAAAAGGCTGCTGAACCCGCTGCCCCTGTCGCCGAGGTGCCCGCAGGCCCCACTGTCAGGCTTCTCACCGACGCTACAGGAATCGACGACAAGTCGTTCAACGCCGCTGCCTGGCGCGGCATCCTGAATTTCTACGGCGATACCTGGGAGAACCCTTCCAAAAAGGGCAAGCTCTACGATGTCATGACCGCCCAGACCCAGGACCTGTACGTCCCGAACCTAAAACAGGCTTCGGACGAAAAGTACGACCTGATCATCGTCACCGGCTTTACCTGGTCCGATGCCCTGAATGAGGTGGCCAAGTCGTATCCCAACCAGAAGTACATGATAGTCGATGTCGACTGGGTTCCGAATCCCAACGTCATGCAGGTTACCTTCTCCGAACACGAAGGGTCGTTCCTGGTGGGTGTCGCTGCAGCGCTCAAGGCCAAGGCCGACGGCATCGCCAAGCCCAAGTTCGGCTTCATTGGCGGCATCCCCGGTCCGGTGATCACGAAATTCGAAGTCGGCTATGTGCAGGGCATAAAGTCCGTGCTTCCAGGAGCAGAGGTAGTGGACTACTACGCCAATGATTGGGGCAAGCCCGAACTCGCCAAGGCACAGGCCAAGAACTGGTTCGATTCCGGCGTCTACGCCATCTTCTCCGCCGCCGGCGGGACCGGCAACGGCACCATCGCGCAGGCCAAGGAATACCGTTCCCAGGGCAAGAACGTCTGGGCCATCGGCGTCGATTCTGACCAGTACGAGGATGGCATCTACGCAGACGGGAAATCCGCCGTGCTCACCTCCATGCTCAAGCGTGTGGAAACCGCCTCCGTCATCGCCCTCGAAGCTACCAAATCCGGCGCCTTCAAGGCCGAGGTTGTCACCCTGGATACCAAATCCGATGGTGTAGGCTTCTCTGCCAAGAATACAGAGTTGGGTGCTGATCTGGTCGCGCAGGTCGAAGCCATCAAGGCCAAGATCATCGCGGGCGAGATCAAGATCGCCGCGACCCACAAGGATGCCAAGGCACTTCCTGGCTTCCCGCAAAAATTGCAGGCCAAGGACGAATAAACCGAGGCTTATGGTTTGAGATTTGCCCCGGATCCCGGCTTTATGCTGTGATTCGGGGCTTCTTCATTTTGGTGTCTGGATCTGTCTGATTGCCGATACGGACCCGATTGGCGTCTTAAAGCTTGTGCACGTTATGCAGCTCGCCGCCAGCCACGTCGCAGAAAGACCGGTATACCCTCATTTTGTAAAAGTAAAGGTCTCCGCGATAAATGCCTTCGGCGTATTCTATGGGTCTGTCCCCAACGTCGTAGGTGCAATAATTCATCTGCAAGGCAGCCAGGCTGTCCTTCATATTCAGCAAGAGCGCGGTTGCATGATCCACGGTGATGGCATGGATGGTGCGGTCGCTAAAATTGGGATTGATCTTGTGCCTCGCGTAGATGTCAAACAACGAATGGCTGAAATCCTCTTTCTCGGTGATGCCCATCCACAGTGGAATAAAGGTATGGAACAGGGCCAAGGGCAGCTCATCCACATTTCGCAGGCGGCTTATTTTTAGGACTTCCTGGCCTTCAGGGAGCCTCAGGAATGAAAGGATGGAATGGGAGGGTACCAGACGATCGACGCTCAAAATGGTCGAACTGACTTTTTTACCCTGCTTTTCCATTTTTTCGGTAAAACCTTCCAGGTTGTGGACCTCGTCCCTGATCATGTTTTTGGTGACCACCGTACCCAGTCCCCGAAACTTCTGTAAAAGCCCATCCTGTACAAGGTTGTCTACCGCCTTGCGTATCGTGATGCGGCTTACCCTGAATTCCTTTTCCAGCTCCGATTCGGGAGGGATATTCTGTCCCTCCATGAAGGTGCCGTCCTCTATCCTCTTTCTGAGGGATTGGGCTACCTGGTAATAAAGGGGAAGTCCTGGTTCATTTTGACGGATATGCATAGTCCAACCCTTGCTTTCGGTATGGTGTCATCAGAGTCCCAGGAGCTGACCCGCTGACCGATCCCAATACACGTCTATTTTTTCGTCCACACGGTACTGTCTCAGGCATCCGTAAATCGAGAGGCGGATCAAGCCGTCGATACCAAGATCCACCGTATACACCGTAAGTTCTCCCAGAAAGGTGACATCCCTGACCGAGCCCGCAATACGGTTATCCGCATCGGAAGGCGCTTCTCCCAGGGGAGCGATGTGAAGGTACTCGGGGCGGACCACAAGCGCGTCCTGTCCCTTTCCTTCCCGCGCGTTTTCGCACAGGCGATCCACGGACAGTTCCTTTCCGGAAGGAAGTATATAAACTTTTTTGCCGCTATCGTACACACCTTTAATAAAGTTGGATTTTCCTATGAAATCGACCACGAACCTGTTGCCGGGGTTGTGATAGATTTCTTGCGGGGTTCCGTGCTGCTCAATTTTTCCGTCCCGCATCACGGCGATGCGGTCTGCCATGGTGAGCGCCTCTTCCTGGTCATGGGTTACGAAAATGGACGTAATGCCTACACTTTTCTGGATGGAACGGATCTGCTGGCGTGTCTCGACGCGCAGTTTCGCGTCCAGGTTTGATAGGGGTTCGTCCAGCAGCAGTACCTTTGGCTTCATCACCAGGGACCGGGCCAGGGCGACACGTTGTTGCTGGCCACCGGAAAGCTGGTGTATGCCCCGTCCGTCCTTGCCGGTCAGGCCGACTATCTCCAGCATCTCCTCTACCCGGACACGGATTTCCCTGAGTGGCGTCTTTTTCGCCCTCAGGCCAAAGGCCACATTCTCGAATACCGTCAGGTGTGGAAAGAGCGCATAATTCTGGAAGACCAGGGCGGTAGGGCGCCGTTCGGGGGGCAAATCGGTGACATCGACGCCGTCCATCAGTATGGAGCCTTCGTCGGGGGTCAGGAACCCGGACATGCTCATCAACAGGGTCGTCTTGCCGCAACCGCTGGGGCCGAGCAGGCAGAGCATCTCGCCGTCTTCCACATCAAGGCTCACATGGTCCACGGCGCGAGTCTCGTTGAAGGATTTACATAGGTTCCGGATTTGCAGCATCTGCATGGATTGGTCTCCTTCTGTGTTACATTTTGAATTTGTCAAGACCGATCACACGGTTGATCAACAAAAGAGTCCCCAGGGCGAGCAGGATAAGCAGGCTGGAAATGGCGGTTACCGTCGGGTCGAGCCCATGCTCCAGCATGGAGTAAATGCGGACCGGGAGCGTGGTGGTGCGTCCTCCGGCAATGAAAATGCTGATGGTGGTCTCGTCCAGGGATACGATGAAAGCAAACATGGCAGCGACTATCAAACCGGGTTTTATCAGGGGCAAAGTGATTTTTCTGAAGGTAAGGAGAGGCCCTGCGCCCAGGTCCCGGGCGGCGTACTCGATGGTAAGGTCGTAACCTACCAGGCTCGAGAGCACGGTCCGTATCACATAGGTGATGGTGAGCAGCAGGTGGGCCGTCAGGATGGCCTTGAACGAATTGATCCAGCCCAGCAGGTTCATGAAGCGCATCAGGGCGATGCCGATGATGACAGCCGGAACCATAAGGGGTGACAGGAAAAAAGTTTTGAGGAATTCGGGGAAACGATATTTGTACCGTTTGATGGCCAGGGCCGCCATGGTTCCTATAGTCAGGGAAGCCACTACCGACAGCAGGGCGATCCGGAAGCTCAGGAGGAAGGACGTGATGTATTCCCGCTTCTGTAGGAGCCCCAGATACCATTTGACCGAGAATTTTTCAGGAGGAAAGCTCATCATGCTGGAAGAGGAAAACGAACTTATCATTACGATAGGTAGTGGTAGGATGATGAAGATGAGCACCAAGATCGTAAAAAGCCTGTAGAGTACACCTGTCGTGTGCCCAAAAAAAGGCAGTGGGCCTTTTCTTTCCTTCCTGGCGGGAAATAGGGTATCCAGGAAGCCCGAAATCAAACAGGTAATTGAATAGAACCCATCCGAAAGCATCCCGGTTATTCGATAGATACCCTTGTCGAATCTGATTTCCTGGTGGACCCCGGACCGGTCGTTCATACGCTCGATTTTGGACGTCAACCTGTTGTAGGTGCTGACAAGGATCAGGCTGAAAAGCATCAATACGATGGCTGCCGCCGCCGCGAAGGGCCAGTTGAGCAGCTGCATCGCCTGTTGCTGGACGAGCATGGTCATGACCATGATGGTGCCGCCACCCAGCAGGCGTGGCGTGACGAAGGAGCTGAAACTCAGCAGGAAGACGAAGAGGCTACCCGCCACCACGCCCGGGCTGCTTAGGGGAAAGATCACCCTCCAGAAGGCCTGGAAGGGAGAGCAGCCCAAATCCCGTGCGGCGTATTCCAGATTGAAATTCATGTTTTCCAATACACTGTTTATTGAAAGGATCATGTAGGGAATGAACACCTGGGTGAGTCCCAAAATGATTCCCAATTCACCGGGAATGAATTTGACGCGCTCCAAACCGAACAAGCCAAGCAGGCTGTTGACCGGGCCGTGGGAACCGAAAACAATCATGAGTCCCAGTGTCCTGGCCACCACGTTGGTGAGTAGCGGTGTAAGGATAAGGCCCAGCAGAAGGCTCTTTTTCTTCCCCCTGCTTTTGGACAGCAACATGGCTACCGGATATCCCAGCACCAACGATAACAGGGTCGCCAGCAGGGCTATCCTGAAGGTTCTCAGCAGGATCATCAGGTAATAGGGTTCGAGGAGGCGACTGAAATTATCCAGGGTGAAGGCCTTGTCTGCAAAGCCACTGCCCGGAACATAGGTCTGGAAGCTGACGATGAAGAGTAATCCCATGGGGATTAAAAAAGCGAAAAAGAGGATGAACATGCCGGGAGAGAGGAGTGCGTATTTTGAGCGTTGCCGTGTGCTCATTCTTGATTTATTCCTTCCGGCCATCGATTATCCCCTTCTGCGTTGATGGCCATGTTCCGGTTGCCGCAATGTAATACGGCGACCGGAATCCGGTCAGGCCAGAATTATTTCTCCAGGATTTCCTTGTTCCAGCGGTCCGCCCAGGCAGACTGGTTGGCGGTGATGGTCTTGTTGTCCAGGGCGTACAGTTTGGCGACAGCCGCGTCTCCGTACACTACCTTTGCAGCCAGTTCCGGCGCCAATTTGATATTTTTGTTGGTGGGGCCGTATTTCAGCTTTTCCGCATACGCCTGCTGGCAAGCCTGGGACAGGTGGTAGTTGATGAAGATTTCGGCCAGTTCGACGTTCTTGGAATTCTTCGTAACCGCCGCGCAGTTCATGGAAAGCACCGCGCCTTCCTTGGGAAGGACGAAGTCTACCTTTCCGCCCGCATCCTTGTAATTGTAGGCGTATCCGTCCATCTGGGGGGCGAGCCAAAGGTCGCCCTGCTTGAAGGCCAGGTTCATCTCGTCTATGCCGGAAAGCACCATTGGGAAGGGTTTCAGCTTCTTGATGGCCGCAAAACCGGGATCGATGTTCTTCTCGCTGCCGCCATGGGCCTTCGCGGCCATGACGAGGAAGGCGGTTCCCTGGGTTCCGGGGAATACGAAGGGGGCTACCTTGCCCTTGTTCTCGGGCTTCCACATTTCAAGCCAGGAATCCGGGGGCGTCTTGAACACGTCGGTATTGTACATCAGGCCAACCGCTATCAATGCTACACCGTAGCCGCCGCTGTTCTTCGCGATCGGGTACAGGTTGGCGTACTCGGAAACCCGGGCGGGGTTGGCGGGAAGGATGACCGCGTCGGCGTTGGCCTGTTCGGTCTGGGCCATGCTGAGGTACACGATATCCATCGAAGGGTTGTTCACTTCCGAATAAATGCGCGCGTATCTGTCGGATGATCCGCCAAGGACGAATTCAACCTTTGCGCCGGTGGCGGCCTCGAAGGGCTTCACCACGTGTTCGCGGATGATCTCTTCCTGGGGTCCACCCCATACACCCACTACGATGGTCTTTCCCTCACCGATTTTGGCAGTCGCGGTGGTCTCCGGCTGGGGAGACGCGAACGCCATACCGGTCAACAGCAAACCCGCAAGACACAGCGTGACAAGTCGTTTCATGTGGTCCTCCATAAAATCGTCGGCTATTTCCGATACCGGATTCCGACTGTTATTCTGATAGGTATAATATCATAACATTATAATGTTTACGAGGAATAAATGAAAAACCGTAGCTTTTCTGGGTAATGCACTTGGACCAGGACGGGAAGCTCCGGCATCTTACCGGAACTGCCCGCTGGTTTTCAGTTGTTCGGTCTTCTCTTCCTCAGCGCCGTTGCCAGCCGGTCGGCCTGGAGCATGAAGGTCTCCAGCCGTGCCCGTATGATCTGGCTGAAGGGGTTACCGTCGCATTCGATGGACAGGAAGGGCAGCACGTCCATGGTCTCCTTCAGGTCCGACAGGTCCAGACTCTCGCCCGCGTTGGCCGCTGCCCGCTCCTTGCCGACGAGGGTCATTTCCTGTTCCGCCACGGCTTCCGTCATACGGGAGTTCATGCAGCCGAAGGGCCCCACCGAGATTACCCCGCAGTATTTTTCCACGTACCGGGCAAGGGCGGCACCCGAGGAAAGGCCCGGTTCGCCGGTGAGCTGCAAGGGGAAAAAGTGGGTGGAGTGGGCCATATAGCGCTTGATGTTGATCATTTCGGCTTCGTAGAGGCCGGATTTTTCCAGAACTTTCTTGATGCGCTTCTCGAAACTGTTCTGCACCAGGTCTGTCACCGACATTTCGAACTTGCCCATCAGGCTCAGCTTGGCCTCGTACATGCCGATGGAGCGCAGGAAATCCGTGTAGCGTACCCATTCGGATACTGGTGCGTCCAGCATGGTAAAGCCGTGGTCGGCCAGCATATCCGGAATGCCCATAAGCGCGAAGTGGTCCCGGCGGACGAAAATCTCGCCCACGACGGCAACGTATTTGGCCTCGGAGATCGGCGTTTTTAGGGGAAGGGTTTTGAGTGCATTGGCGCTCAATTTCAGCTGCCTGAAGAAGGGCGTCCGGGAGGTACCGTCCAGGGTTGCTTCCATGGCTGCCACTTGGCGTTCGAACAGGGTCAGCGCTGTCGGCCTGTCCGCCGCGTGGGCCTTGAGCATGGAACGGATGTCGTCCATGACGTCGAAGGCGTACATGGCCTTTAGCATGCCCATGCGGAATTTCAGGCCCAGTCCGGCGTAGCCGTCGTCGTTGGTCAGGATGAGCTGGGCGACATCCCGCAGGCCCACCTTCTCCACCATGGCGTCGATGAGTATTTCGTACTGGCCTACACGGCAGCAACCACCGGCACCCACCATCAGTACCACGAGTTTTTCGTTGGGGTTTTTCCGGTATTTCAGGTATTTGCGGATTTCTCCCAGTATGTTGATTATGGGCAGGCATTCCTTGCTGGTCGTGACGGAGCGGCCCAGGTCCAGGGCTTCCCGGTCGCAGACGGGGAGGGGTTCGGCGTTCCAGCCAAGGGAACGCAGGACCGCCGCAGTACTCCGCGCGAAGAGGTCTCCCATGGAGGGGACGATTACCTTTATTTCCGGTGCGGTCATGGTGAATTCGGCGCCTTGTGAATCGACGAAGACTGCCTTTCCCAATTCGTTGATGCGCATTTTTGCGGGGGTGAAATCAAGAACCTTGTCGTGGACCCTGTCGCTCAGCTTCATGTAATTCCGCACCACGTCCATGAAGGCTTCGATGCGGGTATTCACGCCCGCGTCAGCCGTGTGGGAGTCCACTTCGATGGTGAGGGACGGCTTTACGCCCATCAGATCGCGGAAGTGGGTAACCATCATGGAGTCGATGGCGCACAGGAAGTTGGTAAGGTAACAGCCGAAAAGCTGTGGATGGCGCTTGACGATGCGCGCTGCCTTGATGATGCGCTGGCCCATTTCCCAGTAGGTATCCCGGAAATTCTCCTCGTTCTCGTACAGGAGGAAGTCGAAGGGTATGAGTTCTATGCCCCGGGAGGCGAATTTGGACGGAACGCCCTTGTTGGCCTCGTCGGCGAAGGCTGAATAGGGGTGGCCGAAGTAGACCACCGCGATGCGTTCCGGGTGGGCTTCCAGATCGGCAAGGATGCGCCTTCCCTCTTCCTTGCAGTCGGCGAAAAAGGCCAGCTGCTTCTCCACCGCCACGTCGTGGGCCTTGGCGCCTTCCTCGGCGGTAAAGCCCAATTCCCTGGCCACCTCGATGAACTTGTCCTTCTCCGCGCCGTAGCTCTCCCGCAGGTCCAGGATGGGTGCTATCAGCTTGGGCGGATTTTCCATGCCCACCAGGTGGGTTGCCCTTTGGTACCAGGGTTCGCCCTGCACGAACATGCAGGTGGTCTGGTATTCGATGCGGTACTCTTCCTGCTCGGAGACGTGGATTTCCTTTATGTGGGGCGAGAAGATGAAATCCGGTTTGCGGTCCAGAAGATCCTCGAACATGCCCAGGGCTATCTGGCCTGCCAGGCAGTAGCTGGTCATGCCCTTGTCGATGCCCGTCTGCTTGACGATTTCCGGCAGGATGACGCGGCAGCCCAGGGTGTCGAAGAAGGTGAAGTACAGGGGGTAGAGCATGTGGGTGTGGAAGCTCTTGTTGATGCCCACGGCGATGGCGTTGGGTTTCAGGTCCTTGCGGGGCTGGGCATACTTGGTAAACAGCAATTCCTTCCGCGTTTCCGGATGGTTCAGCTTGGTCACGTCGTAATTGAGCTTGTGGATCTGGTTGTAGTATTTGTTGCAGGCTCCACCGAAGGGGAATTTCTTGCCGTTCACCTCGATCATCGAAATTTCGCACTTGCGGTCGCAGTGTTCGCTGGTGCCGGGGCAGATGAAGTTCTTTCCGTAGCTTACGGTCCGGTCTGCCAGATCGGTCAGGTTGAAATCCCCCTGCTCCAACAGTCCTGCGGCCATCATGTTCTTGATTTCCAGCGCGACACCGTAGGAGCCCATCAGGCCCGGCTCCGGCGGAACGATGATCTTCTTGCCCGAGATGGCTGCCATGGCCAGGGGGACCGCCTTGTTGTAACAGACTCCTCCCTGCATGAAGACCTTGTTGCCCACCTGCCGGGAACCTTTTACCCGGTTCACGTAGTTGATGCAGATGGAATAGACCAATCCCGCGACGATGTCTTCCCGGGAAATGCCTTCCTGCAGGGCCGTGTTGATGTCCGAAGAGATGAAGGCTGCGCACTGGTCCGAGAAATTCGGCGGCATTTTGGCCGCCAGGGCGACGTCGGCGATGTTTTCCATCTTGATGCCCAGCGA
>CAXNJE010000065.1:0-16446 GCA_964202565.1 Breznakiellaceae bacterium
TTTTTCGTTTCCCGCACGTTTCTTGAAATCAGCATCGGATGTGGAACCTCCAGAAAAAACCCGGCCTAAGGCGCTTCTTTCCAAGCTTCCTCAGGCCGGGTAGATGGCCGGTGTGCGAAGCGCGAAGCTTCGCACTTTTTGCGGAATCCCTATCTGCCTGTGTTCAGAATTCCCGCCGCCGGCGGATAGTCCTTAAGGGTTTTCTTGAAATTCTCTTCCATGTAGTCCACCGCCTGTTCCATGTCCCACTGGCCGGTCACGTAATTTGCCACCGAATTGCGTACGAAGGTTTCGCACATGGTGCCCGCCGGTATCCTCCACCACATGATGGCTTTCGCGGTGCCGTGGGGCGCCAGTTTTGAATTCTTGACCGCGTCGGTGTTCCAGAAGGATTTTCTGGGAGACAATATGGTGTATTTCTGGAAAATTTCAAGCTGGTGGTCGAGGGCGGTATAGGCTTTTATCCATGCCCATGCGGCATCCTTGTTCTTGGCTGCTTTGGGTATGCCGAGGTCCCAGGATGAAAGATTTGTGAAGCCCGTCTTCTCTTTCGGGAACTGGCCCAGAGCCCACTTGCCGACGACTTTCGATTTTTCGGCATTGTCCCCGTTCACGGTCACGCCGAGGGTCGGCCAGGAAAAACAGAAAGCCGCGTTGCCCTGCAGGAAAGCTGCGTCGGCTTCCGGAAGACCCCATGCGGGAGCTGCGGGATCGGAGTACTTCATTATATTTTTTGTGATGTCGAGGGCTTTTCGGGTTTCGGGGCTGTCTATCGTCACGTTCCAGTTTTTGTCCGCCCAAGCGCCGCCCAAGGACCAATGAGGGATCATGAACATGCCGCTGAATTGTTCTTTGACCCCGGGAACCGCTATGGCGTAGAAACCTTTTGCCGGGTCGTTCAATTTCTCGCAGAGCTTGAAGAACTCGTCCCAGGTATCGGGCACCGCCTTGACGAGGTCGCTCCTGTAGGAAATGAGGTAGGGGGTGTTGGTCATAGGTATGCCCATGATCTTATTGTTCCATTTCCCTGACTGTTCCCACACGCTCTCGATTATGTCCGTGGTGTCCCAGTTGTCCTTTTTGATGTACGGTTCGAGGGCTTCCATGTACGGCTCGAATTCGCCATCCCACTGGCAGGCGATCTGCACCATGTCGTAGGATCCCGAGCTGGTGGCGAGGTCGAGTCCCATCTTCTCATAGAGAGTGATATACGGGAAGTCCACTACCTCAACCTTGCACCCCGTATCTTTTTCGAACTTGACCGCCAGGTCGCGGGCTGCGTCCGCGTAGGTCGAGGACATGTAGAGCACCGAAATCTTTTTCCCTTCGAATATCCTGCCGCCCTTAACTTGGCCGGCGTCCTTCTGCCCGCCCGCGAAAAGAGGCAACCCCGCCGCGACCATAAGAACCGCAAATAACACGACTCCTGCTTTCTTCATACCCCTGATCTCCTTTGGACTTGCGATATGGGAGTATCGTAAACCCGATATTTTTTGCTGTCAATAAAATAATTCATATAATGAATTATATCGTTTCATTAATTTGTTTAAACTTGACAATATCAAATTAGAGTCCTACTAATTAGTGCATTAAGTCGTTTTATCAACAATAGGCAGGTGAGATCATGACCAATCGGGAACGTGTCGAAAACGCCATAGCAGGCAGACCGGTGGACAGATTCCCCGTTTTCCCCATCCTGATAGCTCCCGCGTGCAAGCTGATGGGTGTAAGTCAACGCGATTATTTTCGGGATCCCTCCATCATGGCGGAAACGCTCCTGAAGGCCCGGGAACTCTGCGGATTCGACGGTATCTATGTCTCACGGGACAATTGGGTTTACCATGAAGCCCTCGGCGGGAAGCTGTTCTACCCGGAGGATGACGAGACCTACAGCGAGGGAACGCTTCTCGGCTCCGTCGCGGAATATGAAAAGCTGGCCGTTCCGGATCCCCGGGAGGCACGGTCCATGCGTACGGTGCTGGAGGCGGCGGAAAGGGTGCTGTCCGATGCGGGGGACACCTTTTATATCCAGGCAAACATCGATACCGGACCTTTCAGCCTCGCCTGCGTCTTGCGCGGGGCCCAGGGATTCATCATGGACCTGTACAACGAGGACGAAGCCTTGACCGCAGCTTTCCTGGAATTCTGCACGGATACGGTCATCGCGTACGGTAAAGAGATGATCGCTACAGGTGTCCACGGCATCCAGATGGGAGAAGCAACAGCCAGCCTTCTGAGTCCGGAGCTTTTCAGGAAATTCGTGATGCCCTACCTCGAAAGGGTGGCGGATGAACTTTCGGGGCAGGGCACCGACATCTGGTTGCACATCTGCGGAAGCACCCGGCATATTTCGGCCGACATCGCGACCCTTCCCATCCAGGGCTTCGAGGTTGACGCCTTGGTACCGCTGGGGGAAGCCCGAAGCCTTCTCGGTCCGAAGATAGCTCTCAAAGGGAATATAGACACAAGCTTCATCCTCCAGGCAGCACCTGAAGATGTATACCTGAAATCCCGGGAAATACTCGCGGATTATGGACACCCGTCGGGTCTTGTTTTCTCGCCTGGTTGTGGCGTACCCAGAATGACGCCACTGGAAAACCTGAAAGCAATGGTGCGGGCCTGCAATGACTTTGAGCCCAGGCGCGTGGAAATATGACAGGCAGGCAAATCATCGAGAACGCCTTGCTGAAAAAGCCCGCGGAACGGGTCCCGTGTTTCCCCCTTATCGATACGGCTTTCGCTTCCGCTTACGCCGGCATACCACTGCGGGAACTCGAAATCGATTCCAAGGCCCACGGACGGGCTCTCGCCCTGTGCGCGGAAAACCTGCCTGTTGACGGCGTCTACGTCAACATCTGCCTCTCCGGGAATCAGGCAGGAGCTTTGGATACGGAACGCGGAACCCTGCTTCTCGACGGGGCGCTTGAATTGTCGGTACCGGGAAATGACGTCATGGCAGTAGCGCGTTCGGATATCGCCGATCTCGCCGACGAGCGAATTTTCGCAGCTGAGTTGTTCCACCCGGGCATGCGGGAAACCATGCGCGCCATTCCCGACAGGGTAAAGGAATGCTGCGCGGTCTGCGTTGGACTCTCGGGGACTTTTACCCAAGGAGCCTTCCTCCTTGGATTGGAGCGGTTCATGATAGCTCTTATGGACGACCCAAAGGGGGTAAGGGCCATGTTGGATCGCCGCCATGAAAAAGTAATGCGGCAGGCGGAAGAGCTGCTGGACGATGGGGCCAGGTTCATCTGGATAGGGGAGGGCTCCGCTTCGGGAAGCCTCATCCCGCCGGATTTTTACCGCGAATTTGTTTTGCCCTACGAGAAGAGCCTTACCGGTACCATACGCGCCAGGGGCGGACTGTCCATCCTCCATATCTGCGGGAATACGACAGCTTTGCTCGCTGATATCCGCGAATCCGGAGCGGACGGCTTCGACCTCGATTATCCTGTGGACCTCGCGCACGCGCTGGGGATTTTGTCTCCCCCTGTCGCGGTCAAAGGCAATATCAATCCCGTGCTCTTCCTCGCCGGAAAAGAAGAGGAGCTTGGACAGGCCGCACGCCGGGCCGTGGACGCGGGAAGGGGGAAACCCGGCTTCATCCTGTCCACCGGATGCCTTGTCCCCAGGGATTCATCCGTCCGGGCTTTCGATATCTTCGCGGAAGCCTGCGGAGCCTGAACATGCATTCCGCCCGGGTTCAGCCGAAGCGGCCGGAAATATAATTTTCCGTACGCTTGTCGCGGGGGTTGAAGAAAAGTTCCTTTGTGGGCGCGTATTCCACCAGGTCGCCGTAGAGGAGGAAACCCGTACGATCGGAGACGCGGGCAGTGCCTCCTGCTGGATGGCGGTCATTTCGAGGTAACCCAGCTGGGTAAGTGTGTCGAGGGTTGATGGCTTGAGGGGCAGGCCCGCAAAGCCGGTGTGTGTGGGGTTCATCTGCACCCATGATACACGAAAACGCCGGCTTGGAGAATGAACGGGGAGGTCAACGGGGAGCCGCGGGACCTTGGCCTGCGGCTGTGGTGGTTTGATCGGACTCTACAGTTCTACCTTGGCCACACCTGCCCAGGAAAGCCCCACCCAGAGGTTTCCTCCGGAGATGGAGGCACCCGGTGCGTACCAGCCGGAATAGCCTGGCAGTCCATGGTTCCCGTCGACGGCCAGTTTCCCAGCGGACTGCTCCAGCACCAGGACACGCGATCCTCCGATGGCCGCTATATGCACGGGCTCAACATCCGCTGGACTGAGGACGAGGACGCATGGTCCTGCATCCAGGGTAGCCAGTTCATTGATGACAGGCGCACCTTCGGAGGGCAACAAAATGGCGGATAGTGTCGCATACCCCGTCCCCCGGACCATCTTGGCAGCGCGGTCCCTGATTCCCCCCGTCGCCTCGGCTAGTCCGTAACCGTAGTCCCAATACCACCAGCCTCCGGTAAGGCAGGCAAACCCATCGGCAGTGGACGCTGTCGCGCTCATGCGTCCATCGAGCCTTGATTCACCCCTGATTTCGGCGTGGGAACCCTGGACCGAGACTGAGAGCAGGCGGGTTTCCCCGTCCTTCCAGGATGAGATATACCCTGAAAGGTAATTGCCTTCCGGACTCCGGAATAGGGGATAGCCCGGGAAACTTGTCTCCGCTGTTTTAACCGGTGCGTCGGGGTCCGAGAGGTTCCAGGTTTCAAGTACGATTCGGGAGTAGTCGGGGTAATCCGGATCATCCTCAGCCACGAATAAATCCACGGCTTGGTCGTGAAGGAAGGCTGTACAGGCACCACGGCTTGGAACACCCACCATTTCGGTAAGGGTCGTTGCATCCACAATCGAGAGTCCGCCGTTGAATACGTATATTCGATCCTGGTCTGCGCCCAGAATGCGGGGGCCATTTCCCGGAAAAGGATGCCAGGCGGCATCGTAGTCCAAATACACGGTCTTTGCCGTGATAATCGCATCCGGGGCGATGGTGAATGAGGCAAGAACAAGTTGTTGGGCGCCGTCTGCTTTATTCCAAGTGGTTCCGAGCAGATGCAGTCGCGTCCCGGTAGTAGTGGAAAGGATGAATGGAGACGAAGTATCCCAGTATACCCAGAATCCGTCGTCCAGCTGTGCGGCGAGTTCGGCGTACGACAGGAAGGATGTCTGTGAAGCCTGCACGGGATCGAAAGTACGGATCGACAGCGTTCCATTGTCACGCACGATCTTGACACCCACAGATCCCGCCAGACCGGCCCAGGCCACATCCTCCGCGATGCCCAGGGTTGAGAGGAGTTCAGGAGCGACGCTTATCCTCCATGCCATGAGTCGGTCGGGCGAATAGGTGTACGCCCGGTCGGACGCGACGGGAATGGTGCGTTCCACGTCGCCGGTGTCGGGTAGTCTGCAGAGCAACGCCGGTACATCACTGCCGTAGCCAACAAGGGCCACCGATGTGGTGCCCTTGCCGGTGGATTCGTCCCACGAGTAGTAGGGAAGTGCGAAAGCGTCCAGTTCGGGTAGGGCGTTGATGCGCTTCCAGTCCCAGTTGGCGGATGACCACGACCAGGCATCGCCGAAGTACAGGTCTGAGCCGAGCTGGCTTATGGCGGTAGGGTTGCTCGCGTCGTACAGGGCTACCTTGGTTTTCCAGTTGTCGCCAATGCCCACCGCGAACAGCACGCGCTTTCCGCCGCGTCCAGTGACGGGTTCTATATGGGTGGAATAGCCGGGTACCTCGAGTTGGGATAGCTGGACTGGTGTGTCCGGATCGGCAAAGGAGACCGCGAAAAGAGGATCCTTTGTCAGGTAGGTGACAAGAAACGCTATGTTCCCATCGAAGCGGGATGCGTACAGGCTTTCTCCACTGCCAAGCTCGATGGAATGAACGGATTCCCCGGATAGCGGGTGTTCCGGATCTCTCCAGTCGATGGAAAACACCCGTGTTACCTGAGTGGACCAGGACGCGCCGGGATCGAAGGCGATCACGCGGAGGTAGCCTTCGTTCCAGTCAAGCTTGAAACGGTCGGTGATGAAACCCTGAATGCCGACAACCCCTCGATCTGTCAGGGCACCGTCCTTGCCTATATCGTAGCGTCTTATATTCGATCGCGGGTCGTTCCAGTCGTCCAGACGGACAGCCGCGAAGACGGCATCCGAGGCTACGTGGATGGCGCTGCAGGTTCCTTCAATCGCCAAACGCTGCCCAAGGGAACGTGTTGCCGTATCGATGGTATGGACCACCGCGTTCCATGAACCCAGTGATGCAAGACCGATAGTCGTGGAACTTGCCATATCCACACCGATGGAACTGGATTCAGATGCGTATTCGTTCGTCACGACTATAAGACTGTCACCCACCATCCGGGAATCGAGGATGCTGCCCCCCAGCTCGATCGAAGTCGGTACCGTGACGGTTTCCGTACCGAACCCGGTTGGATCGATGAAGGTAACGGAGCTGGCCGACGTGTTTCCAGTGTAGGACGGATCGAGTAGCAGCACGACCATGCCTCCGGTGAGGTACAGCTCCTTTGGAGTTCCCTGTACCGTGACGTTGCCGAGGAATGCCGGTGCATCGGCGTCGGAGATGTCGAAGGCGATCAAGCCGCGATGGGTGTTGGCTGCGTACAGCCGCGAGGATGCTCGATCGATGGCATAGACGTCAGGTTCAACAGGAACGTCGCCACCGCTCTCGGATGTATCATCCATGGCACCGGTCATATCCGCCCCATCGAGGGCGTACATATTCTCGCGATAGGAACTACCCGACGGTGTATGGAATCCGTCAGCGTTGGAAAAGATGGAGTCCCCTGTGTGCTCAATCCCGCCGCCGGAACAGGATGTCAGACCCAGGATGGCAGCGATGAAAGCGGTCCCGGCGAGTGACCTGCCTGGTATGACTTTTGCTTGCATCAAGAATACCCCCTGACGCCGATGGAAACAGGAATACAAGAGTGCCTTATTCAATTATAGCACTGGTACGGGTACGTTGCCAAATCGCGGATCACTTTCAGATGGTGTCTTTCCAATCGTCTCCAGGCATGATGCGGTGCAGGAATTCGTCGAAAAGCGGCACGGTGAAGGCGGTGTCGCCGTGGTTGGGGCTCCAGATCATGCCCTTTGAGATCAGCTGTGCCCGTGTTGGACCGAGGGAAGTTACATCCCGGCGCAAGGTTTCCGCTATATCCCCAGACCGGTGGGGGCCAGCCCCCATTTCCGCCATGCCACGAAGGTAGCATCTTTCTTTGGGGGTCAGGCGGTCGAACCTGACCCGAAAAAAACTTTCATCCAGTGCGGCTACAGCTGCACTGGATGCCTCATTGACATCCGTTTCGGTTATGGGCGAGACCTTTGCCGCATCCCAGGCATGCTTGCCCCATTCCTGCACAAAATATGGATAGCAGCGGGTTTCCTTCACGATCAGATCAAGAGCATCCTGGGTAATCCCGACGTTCTGTTTCTGGGCTGGTTTGGCTATTGCCATAGAGGCGGCATCCGGGGAGAGTGGACCCACTTCGGGGAAATTGAACAAGCGTTCCGCGTAGGACTTTGCCTTTCCCATCCTTCCCCGCAATTGTGGGAGTCCAGCCCCAACCAGAATAATGGGAAGACTTTGCTGGGCACTTCGATGCAATGCGGTGATAAGGGCAGCCAGTTCATCTTCCTTAACATACTGCAGTTCATCCACAAACAGGGCAAAGGCTGTTCCGGCTTTCCCGGCGGCCTCCCCGATTGTCTGGAGTAACGCCTGAAGGTCATGTTCCAGATCGCCGTTATCGGCGAGGCCAGGTTCGCTTTCAAAGTCGAAACCCACCTCTATATCCTCATATTTGACCTTAAGCGATTTGGCGAATCCAGTAAGTGCACGCAAGGCCCTCTGCGCCAACTCCTTAGCTCGCTTGTCACGGGAGAGTTTCAATAGCGACTGGCGTAATTGAGGGGCAAGTATGGCGGGTAGGGACCTGCCCCTGGGGCAAAAGGATTGGTGATTGGATCTATGTTCGCAATTATAGCAAGTTTAGCGAGTTTATGCAAACTTTATAAACTGGCTAAACTTGCTCAAAATGCCATGCCCGAACCGACTCGGTTTGGGGTATGCGGCCTGCAGGTGGTTTTCGGGGAGCCGCGGGACCTTGGCCCGCGGCCGGGGGCGCGTCTGACGCGGGTGGCGTTTTCCGTCCGAAATGGCGCCCCCGGTATTTTCCTCTTTATGCAAGCAGGGCGAGCAGGTCCAGCGGTTTCTCGATGATTGTATGGGCTCCGGCGGCTTCCAGCTCGGCGCGGCCTCGGAAGCCCCAGGCGGCGCCTACCGCGAAGAAGCCGGCGGCGAGGGCGGTTTGCATGTCCACGTCGGAGTCGCCCAGGAAAAGCACTTCCGCTGGTTGGACCCCCAGGGTGGCGGCGATGGCCAGCGAGGTGGTGGGGTCGGGTTTGCGCGGAACGTCCGCCTGTTCGCCCTGGACCACACGGAAAGCGTGGCCGGGAAGGACGCCTTCAACACAGAGTTGGGTGAGCCTGTCGGGCTTGTTGGAGATGATGGCGGTCGGGATGCCCCTTGCCCACAGGGTTTCGAGCAGGTCGACCACACCAGGGTAGGGTTTGGAATACTGGGCGGGGTTCGCCGCGTAAATTCCGGCCGCTTCGGCTGCGCAGGCATCGATAACCGCATCTTCGGTTTCCGGAGGAGCGGCCTGGCGCGCCAGGTTGCGCATGCCGTTGCCCACCATCAGGTACAGTTCCTCCCGTTGGCGGAGGGGAAAACCGTGCCGTGCCAGGGTCTCGTTGAGGGCGAAGGAAATATCGCCGATGGTATCGACGAGGGTGCCATCAAGGTCGAAAATAATTGCTTTCCACATAAGTGTCGTTACTATATATGAATGAAAACGGCTTGAATAGCTTGCCTTGGCGAGTATACTGATTTCGAAAGGAGAACGACGTGTTCCAAAAACAAGCGATGATGCGGAAGGTGCTGATCAGCCTCATCCCCATCTTTTTGTTTTCCGTCTATCTGTACGGGGTACGTACGCTCGCCGTCTGCGCGGTCGTCTTTGTCCTGGGCATCCTGACGGAATATCTGGTCGAAAAAAGCCGTGGAAAGAAAGTGAGCGAGGCGGTCCTGGTAACCTGCTCCCTGTACGCGCTTTCCATGCCTCCAGCCGCTCCCCTGTGGATTGTGGGCCTGGGCATTGTATTCGCGGTTTTCATGGCCAAGGAAGTGTACGGCGGTTTTGGCCGCAATATCTTCAATCCGGCCATTGCGGGAAGGCTTTTTGTCTACATCTCCTTCGCGGCCATAATGCAGTCCACCTTCATCCCCTGGGGACAGTTCGGCCTGCCCCTGGACGCGCTTGCCGGTGCTACCCCCCTGGATCTGATGCGACAGGGTGAACGTTTCGGTTTGTTGGACCTGACCCTGGGCTTCAAGGTAGGTTCCATCGGCGAAGGTTCGGCGGTACTCATCGTGCTGGCCGGGATCTACCTGATCGCCACAAAAACGGCAAGTTGGCGGCTCATCGTCTCCACCATTGTTTCAGCCGTCATCGTTACGGCGCTGTTTTTGGCCTTTGGCCTTGAAAAGGCCCTGCCCATGGAATCCCTGCTGGCGGGCAGCTTCCTGTTCGTGGCCGTCTTCATGGCCACCGACCCGGTCTCGGCTCCGAAGAAGCCGGTCCCGCAATTGCTGTACGGTGTCTTGATAGGCGTCGTCATAGTCGTCATCCGCACCTTCTCGGCCTTCCCGGAAGGTACCAGTTTCGCGGTGCTCCTGGGCAACACCTTCGCAAGCCTGTTCGAGGAACTGGCGGGGGGCAAGAAAAAGGCCAAGGCTCCGGCTGCTTCCCCGGCTCCGGCCGCCAAGGAGGCGTCGAAATGAAAAAGGATTCGACACTGTATGTCGTACTTTTCACCTTCGTGGTCTGCGCCGCCTTCGTCGTGATTCTCGCGGCGGTCAACCAGGTGACCAAGCCCCAGACTGCCGCAAACGCGAAGTACGCCGCCCACGTGGCCGTGCTCAAGGCTTTTGGCCTGGCTGACTCCACTACCCCAAAAGATGAGGTCGAGCGCCTGTACTCATCCAGCGTCACCGAGCTTCCCGGCGATAAGAAAGCCTACAAGGCGAGCATCGATGGTGCTTCCTATTTTGCCATCGAACAGACCGGAGCCGGCCTGTGGGGCAACATCACCGCAGTGGTGGCAGCCGATGCCAAGGCCGAAAGGCTTCGGGGCATCGAAATCCTTTCCCAGATCGAGACTCCCGGACTTGGTGGCCGCATCGACGAGAGCTGGTTCAAGGAGCAGTTCCGGGGCGAGAAGCTCGGACCCAACGGCATCGTTTTCTCCCAGGACGGAACGGGCAAGGGTGATCCGGACAAGGAGAACAGCCGGGCCGATGGAATCACCGGCGCCAGCCGCACCAGCGATTTCATAGGCCGCATCATCAACGCCGCTGTGGCGGAACTCAAGAAAACGGGAGGCGCCCAATGAAAGGCCAAACCGCCAAGATCATGAAGGACGGATTGTGGACCAATAATCCCATCTTCGTCCAGGTTCTGGGCATCTGTTCCACCCTCGCGGTAACCAACAACATGAAGAACACACTTGTAATGGTGGCGGGTGTCACCTTTGCAACCGCCCTGGGCAGCAGCACCCTTTCTGCGATGAAGGACTGGATACCCCGGAAGGTCCGCATGATAGTCCAGGTGCTGGTTCTTTCGTTCTATGTCATCCTGATAGACATCGCGCTCAGGGCGTACCTGCCGGAAGTCTCCAAGCAATTGGGACCCTACGTCGGGCTGATCATCACCAATTGCATCCTGATGGGACGGGCCGAGGGTTTCGCCGCGGCCAACAAACCCTGGCCCAGTTTCGTGGACGGTATCGCCAACGGTCTGGGTTACGGCGTCGTGCTGTTCGCCATCTCCATCGTCCGGGAATTTTTGGGATTCGGAAGCCTTCTGGGCTTCAAGCTTACCCCCGATAGCTTCGTGCCCTGGACCATCATGATCATGGCTCCCAGCGCCTTCTTCCTGGTGGCCCTGGCGCTCTGGGGCGCCAAGACCTGGAACAGTAAGGCCGATGCCAAGCGCAAGGCGGCACCGCCCGCAGGCGCGAAACCAGCCGCTGCGGCAGCAACGCCAGCGGGCGCTAAATAAAGGAGGACGCAATGGTAGACGCACCCCTCATCAATCCACTCGTGCTGTTTTTCGCGTCCATAATGACCAGCAACATCCTGCTTTCCAACTTTTTGGGCATGTGCTCCTTCATAGCCATATCCAAGGACTGGAAAAGCTCCATGGGGCTGGGCATCGCCGTAACCCTCGTCATCGGCATCTGCGCGGCAGTCTGCTGGACGGTGCTTTATTTCGTCATCATACCCCTCGATATCGAGTACCTGTCCTTCATCATCTTCATCATTGTAATTGCAGCGGTGGTACAGATGCTGGAGATGATCATCGACCGCGTGTCTCCGGCCCTCTACTTGGCGCTGGGCATTTTCCTGCCCCTCATCACGGTCAATTGTGCGGTTCTCGGTGCCATCCTGTTCATGCAGATCCGCCGTTACGATTTCGTCCAGTCCGTATTGTTCGGCCTTGGGTCCGGGGCGGGCTGGTGGCTGGCCATCATGCTGCTCGCGGCGATACGGAAAAAAGTGGACAACGCGCCGGTTCCCGCAGGCTTGAAAGGTACGGGCATCACCCTGATTACCATCGGTTTCATAGCCATGGCCTTCATGGGCTTTTCCGGCATGATTTCGGTACAGTAGGAGGCGCGCATGAATCCCATCATACTCGGGCCACTGGTAACCGCCGGACTCTCCGCCGTGTTGGCCCTCATCATCACCATCATGGACCGCTTCCTGAACGACTACGGTACCGTTGTGGTTGACATCAACGGCGGCAAGAAAAAACTTGAGGTGAAGGGCGGCTTCCCCCTGTTGGGAAGCCTGGCCGCCGAAAACATCTTCGTGCCCTCCGCCTGCGGAGGCCGTGGTTCCTGCGGCGCCTGCAAGGTCAGGGTGCTCTCCGATGTGGGACCCCACCTTCCCACCGAGACGCCCTACCTGACCCCGGACGAGCTGGCGACGAACGTCCGCCTGTCCTGCCAGATCAAGCTCAAGAAGAACATTTCCATCGAACTCCCCGAATACCTGTTCAACATCAAAAAATTCAAAACCACCGTGGAGAGCATCAGGGACCTTACCTACGACATCAAGGAGCTGTACCTGCGCCTGGACGACAAGGACATCGCGGCGGGGGGAATCGCCTTCGAGCCGGGCCAGTACGCCCAGTTGGTTGTCCCGCCCTATGGAGACGTGAAGGAAGGGGTGCAACGGGCCTATTCCATGTCATCCCAGCCTTCGGATTCTTCCCATATCGAACTGCTGGTACGCCTGGTGCCGGGCGGTATCGCGACCAGCTGGGTCCATTCCCGTGTGAAAGTGGGCGATATCGTGGAGGCCATAGGCCCCTTCGGCGAGTTCCACATCCACGACACCGAGGCGCTGATGGTCTGCGTCGCCGGCGGTTCGGGCATGGCGCCCTTCAAGAGCATGCTCAACTACATTGCCGAAACCGATGCCTTTCCGCAGAAGGAAATCTGGTACTTCTTTGGTGCCCGGTCCAGGCGGGATATGTTCTACCTGGACGAGATGAAGGAACTGGAAAGGAAGATTCCCCGTTTCCACTTCGTACCCGCCCTCTCCGAGCCCAAACCGGAGGATGACTGGGACGGACCGGTGGGTCTGATCACGAATGTCCTGGATTCGTACATCAAGGAAAAGCTGCCCCAGGGCCGTATGATGGAGGGCTACCTGTGCGGAAGCCCCGGTATGATCGATGCCTGCAACAAGGTTATGACCAACAACGGCATGACCCTGGACAACATCTATTACGACAAATTTGCCTAGGAGGCTTTCATGAAAATGACCTACGACCAGAAAGCCGCCGAAGAACGCATGAGACCGGGCGTTTTGACGGCGACGGGGTTCCTGGGAACCGATACCCGCGCCCTCGCGGACATAATAGCGGCCGACGAGGCCAGTTTCCGCCTGCTGGAGCTGGATTTCGACGCCGTGGCAGACAAACTGACCTACCTTGCCCGGGAGGGCGAGAAGGGTCTGGGCGAGCCCACCACAATAGATGATGCCTGGCTCGTCAAAAGCGACGAATCCCGCGGAAAGATTCCCTGCCCCTTCCAGGACGGCATCTTCCACAAGAACGCCGTGACGGTGCAGGCTCTGGATTCCAGCGACCGCATCATCTACACGGACCTTTCCATCCATCTATTGAGGGAACACCACTTCTGCCAGGGCACCAACAGCTTTTTCCGGCTGGACCCGGATGCCCTGAAGAAGGTCCTTAAACTGTAATCCGATAAAGACGGCAATCCGGGCGGGATGACCGTATGGTTCCCGCTCCGGATTACGCAGCCGGGCTTTGACGCTTCCAGCGCTTTATTATATATTATTTCTTGCATGCGCAAAATTTTCATTCCTCTACTAATCATATTCCTGAGCATTCCCGGCTTTGCCCAATCTGTTGCCCAAGCAGGTTTGCTCAAGCTGTTTCCGGTGCTTTTTGCCCAAGCCCAGCCTGTCCCCGATAGCTCCTGGTCTCCCGAGTGGCCAGCCGACCTACCCCCCGATGCGTTCTTCGTATCCGCCGGAACCGTGGGTTCCATCGAGCTGAGCGCCGAGTTGCTGGCTGCTCCTTCTGAATCCAGCTCTACAGAAACCGTAAAAACGGAAAAAACCGTAACCGCGAAACCCGCGACTGCCCCAACCGTGGCACCGAAAGCAACCCCCGCTACAAGCGCCCCCAAACCAGCAGTATCCAAATCAGCTCCATTAAAATCCGACGCCACGAAACCAGGCCTTGCCACAGCCGACAGCAGTGCCGCGAGCGGCGCTACAGCAACCGGCGAGGATGGAAGCGGTCCCTTGGAAGTGAAGTATTCCGTCGCCTCGGGTGCTTTCGAGCTTCCAGTATTCATCGCCGGAGCGGCCTATTCCTTGCGCGCAGTAATGGACGCTTCCGGAAGGATCCGTTCCTTTACCATGACCAAAACCGCTGAAAAAGCCGGCAAGGAGCCGGGCGCTGGAACGGGTAAAGAATCTGCTTATACGGCCGGTCTGGAAGGTGAATCCACAAAGGTGAGCCTGGAGTACGATCCTTCGGGAATTCTTATGCGGTCAACCATCGAAGCTGGGGAAGATACTTCATTCTCGACTTTTTCGGTTCGGGAAAGCCTTGTGGAAGAGTTGGTATACGACGCTGAAGGCTCCGCGCTCGCCCGTTTTGTGTACCACCGGGGCAGAACGGGAGTAAGGAGCCTGGAACAGGTGGGCGAGGATGGCATTCCAAGCCTGATGGTAGGTTTCGATTATGATGGTAGGGGTAGGGTAAGCGCGGTGGGAACCGGAAGCGGCAGCACCGAAACCTTATACGATGCCCTTGCACGCCCGGTTTTCATCCGTACCCTTGCTGCGGAAAATGCCGTGACCGAGCGTCGCCTGCAGTGGGACGAACGGAACCTGCTGGTCCGGGAAACCCGACTTGAGCAGGACGGAAAGAAAATGGAATTCCGGTACGACTATGTTTTCGATGCCTACGGCAACTGGACAGAACGCCGTTCCTTGGTCTACACGGAACGCTTGGGAGCCTATATTCCCCGGAACGGTCCCCAGGTTACCAGAAAAATCATATATCGCTGAAATGAATTGCTGAAAAGAACGGGAGCATAGTGATGCAGGGTGCGGTGGATTGGCGCGAAGGAAAATACGAAGAAACGCTGGAACAGGAATTGCGTGGTCTGGAACGGCGCCGTAAGGCTGAGCCAGAGTGCAGGGTGGAGGATATCCAAGGGATTCTGGTGCATCTGTACAACATGGAAGGCGCCGATTGGACCGGCCGAGGAGACTTGCAGGATATCATCCTGTCGGCGACCATAGCTGCCTACGAGCGTTTTGTTTTTGAGTGGAAGGCGGAGTTGGCTGTGATGCGGATTCCTGAATCGGTTCCCGTAACCTAAGCCGGAAAGCGTTGTTTGAATGGATGGAACTGCGATAGGTTTCGTTGTTCTTCTCATTCCTCCTTTCCCCTTCAGACTCCCCGGGTTTTCGACTCCTTTACCCGGGGAGTCACTTTTTATGGTACTATCACCCATCAATTGGTATGGAGGTTATTATGGCAATCAGCAAAGTGTGGTTGGATGAAAGTGACGGCGAGTGCATCAGCTGTGGACAGTGCGAAGCCGTGTGCCCCGAGGTATTTGAGATTCCGGATAAGATGGTTGTAAAAGCCGGTGTCAAATTTTCTGACTACGAAGCCGGAATCCAGGATGCCGTGGATGCCTGCCCGACGAGCGTGATCAAGACCGCTTGACCGTCCAAGGTTTCCTTGGGCTGACCTGGGAGGACGACGGGCTCCCGCTCATCGAACCTCCATGGAACAGCCCTGTTTTGGCCGATCCAAGCTTCCTTTTTCCCCATGAGACGATTACCGGATCTTGGGTCCTGTTTGCCCATACGGTATGGGGAATCCGCCGCTACGAATCCCATGACGGTTTTGTGTGGTTGGACCAAGGCATGGCCGTCCGCAATGCGATGCGCGCCTTCTGCCGCCCTGTCGCGGGCGGTTTTATTCTTTTTTATGAAGCCTACAAGCCTTTTGCCGTACCCCTTCAAATCTTGCCCCGTCCGCCGCGCTGGAAAAGCCGCCTGGAATACCGGGCCAGCCCCGACCTTCGTGAGTGGAGTTCCCCGGAAATAGCGTTGAAACCCGATCTTTCCTGGATGAAGGATGAGAAGTTGGGTGAGGCCGTCTCCAACCCCTGTCTGGTCGAAGTAAACGGTTCCTGGCGCCTGTATTTTTCCGCGTCCTTGGCCTGGATCGACGATTGCGGCTTTTGCGAACCCCGCTTTATCGGCGCTGCCGAGTCCCCTTCTTTCTCCGGCCCCTTCGCCCCCCGTACCGAACCATTGATCGACCCCTCTCTTGATGAACTCCCGGGCGTCCTGGGTGCCGGTGCCATGAAGGTCATCCCCCTGGAAGACGGCTACGTTGGCCTGCAGAACAAGATCTACCGCGACCCCTCCGGCCATTCCCGCAGCGCCCTCTTTGTGCTGCGTTCCGACGATGGCCTGGCCTGGTTCCCGGCCCGCAAGGAACCCCTTTTGGCACCATCCACCGGCTGGAGACAATCCCATGTATACGCCTGTGATTGCCGGCGCGCCCCCGACGGTGCCTGGTTGCTCTACTACAACGCCCGCGACGGCTGGTACAAAAGTTCCGGCCGGGAGCGGATAGGCAGGATTATTGGAAGGTAAGGAGTTGGAAAAATGAATTTGGAAGATAAGGGTGTCATTCGGGAAGTCCTGTTTTTCATCACCATTACGCTCGGATTGTCCTGGTTTGTTTTCTGGGGACCCATCGCAATCCTGGGAATTCCGGCTATCAGTTTTGTAAAGGA
>CAXNJE010000066.1:0-16281 GCA_964202565.1 Breznakiellaceae bacterium
GCTGGAAAAACTGGCTCCCCACGAGCCAAGCTCCGCATATCGGCACAACGTGGGTGAGGTAAACGCCGACGCACACATGAAACGGCAAGTGATGGGGCGCGAGGTAGTGGTCGCCATTACCCGGGGTGAGTTGCACCTGGGACCCTGGGAACAGGTCTTCTATGGCGAGTTTGACGGCCAGCGCCGCAAGCGGGTATTGGTCAAGGTCATAGGCGAATAGCTCCTGGATGGCTTTTTACCTGACCCCCAGATCTGCATTTCCGGGTGAATGCTAACCTCGCGCCATAACTAGAAAACCTTGAAAGGCACCACTTCCTTCACGACGACGCGAAAGCGGGCGGCGCAGGAAAAATGGCCGGCATCCACCCAGAAGCGGGGAATTTCCGACAGCACCAGCGTTCCACGCGCTTCCTTGGGCTTGTTCCGTTCAGAGCCGCGGAGCAGGCTGCGCAGGGCCTCCCGGGCAGCGTCTTCCAGGGCAGCGCTTTTCCCGCGTACCCCAAGATACACAGGGGCGCTCCCCGTGCCTTGGGCGGTTTTTGCGCTGCCTTCATTTCCCGCCGCCAGGTAGCGCTTCTGGATTTCGTCAGGCCTGTATTCGGCCCATACGTACAATTTCGACCCCTCGGCATGGGTATCCAGGGCTGTAAGCCGGGGGTCACCCCAGGCAATGGTGCCAAGCGGCTTCAACTCGAAGAGCTCCTCGATCTGTCTGGTCTTGTCCCCCGGTTCGTACAAAAAGGACCAACCATAAATCATGGCGGCAAAATCCACAGCAGCTTCTTCGAAGATACGCCGTGCGGCTGCCTGTTGGTCCAAGGGGTACGGGACACCGGGTTCCAAAGCTGCCACTGGTTCCAGATCCACGACAAAACGACCCTGCAAGGTTTCATCCGCGAAGATCGGAAGTGTGGAAAACAGCATGACCAGAAGAAAGATCACCAGCGGCGATGTCCGATAAGCGAACGCCAAGGATTTGCTCCAAATCTGACCACGAAATACAACCAGGCGAAGCCGAAGCCTGCCAGGTGGGTCAGGTGGGCGACACCCTGCTTGAAACCGAACAGCATGGAGCCCACCTCGATTGCCGTATATCCCAATACCATTATCGGCGCCCGCAGGGGTAATATGCCCCAAATATAGATGAGTGAGTCGGGAAAAAAGGTGGCATACGCCAGCAGGACGGCAAAAACCGCCCCCGAGGCACCCAAAAGGTAGACGTACCAGGATCCCGTAAGCACGTAGACAGCAAAGGAAAAGGCTCCGGCCAGCAGGCCGGTGACCAGATAGTAGACTACGAACTCGGCCGAACCCACCTTGCGTTCCACCTGGGTTCCAAAAAAGAACAAGCCCAACATATTCATCAAAAGATGCGAAAGGTCACCGTGGGCGAACATATAGGTTATGAACTGCCAATACGCCCCGGCTTCCAGGACGTTTCGTGGATTCAGGGCCAGGTATGCGGTAGCCTGCGG
This sequence comes from Breznakiellaceae bacterium, assembly GCA_964202565.1. Lineage (GTDB taxonomy): Bacteria > Spirochaetota > Spirochaetia > Treponematales > Breznakiellaceae > SZUA-426. The sequence goes on from CAXNJE010000066.1 coordinate 1,476, forward strand.
AAGCATGCTCTGCGCAAGGAAGGCGAGAAGGTTCACGCCTATGAGTATGAACGTGGCATTGAAATACGAATAGCGAAAAGTCTTGCGGATGTAATTCATCCCTTCAAGATACGACCCGCAGGCTGTGGCGGTCAACATCCGGGGCGGGCGGCTACTTTCATGGCTATTGCGATAATGGGTCCGATAGGTTTTCTGGGGGCAGTTCCAGCTCCACGTCGCGGAAGGCGTAACTTTGGCAGGCCAGGCGATCTTCGGGTCCCGCACCTATGGCATCAAGCCTCAGCCGTTCCCTTTCGGAGACGGGACTGAGTCCGGCAGCTCCGGAGACCACTCGGACCTTGCAGGTTCCGCATAAGGCCTTGCCGCCGCAATCGTGCCGGATATGGATGCCTTCACGTACCAAGGCGTTGAGCAACGATATTGCCGGAGAAGTCTTCAGGCAGAATGGATGTTCACCGCCGGAATGCAGGCTGGGCATGATGATTGTCAATCCGCCGCGGTAACGCGGTTCCTTCCTTCCTGCTTGGATCGGTACAGGGCCTTATCCGCCCGTTCTATCAGATCCCTGGCGAAGGCGTCGCGCTTCCGGTCGTAGAGGGCGATACCGATGGAAATGGTAACCCGGATTGGTACCCCCTCGAATAGCGTAACGGCCCCCCCGACAGCGACCCTTATGCGTTCCGCTATCTGCAATGAATCCTGCAATCCCGAATCCGGCAGGTACAGGACGAATTCCTCGCCCCCGTAACGGGCAGCGACATCATTGCTCCTGATGGTTTCCTGAATGGTCGCCGCAACGTTCTTAAGGACCAGGTCGCCGCAGCCATGTCCCCACGTGTCATTTACTTTTTTAAAGAAATCTATGTCCAGCATGACAATGCAGATCGGTCCGGACGCCTCGTGCAGGCCGCCCAGGCGCTCTTCCAATACGGTAAGGAAATAATGCTTCATCTTGAGCTTGGTCATCATATCCGTGGTGGTCATCTCAAACAGGAAGGCGTTGTGTATGGCTATGGAGGCGAATATGGCTATATTCATCACCAGTTCGCGTTCGTAGTCGCTGAAGGGATCATCCCCTATCCTCTCGCCCAGCACGATTATCCCGTTGATCGAACCCTTTGCCTTGAGTGGAACCAGCAGTGACGGTTCCAGTTTCATAAGACCGTCAAGTCCATCCAGGGCGCCCGGTATCCTTCGCAATTCGTCCGGTGTGTAGGACGCGTAATCGTGCAGACATAATTTGATCAACGGGTGATCGTCCGGAATGACATAATCCAGTGTATGGTCCAGATCGAAACCCTGGAAATTCCGGTGGAGGCTGAAATTTCTGGAGTCCAGACCTTTTTTGGCGAAAAGGCCGGCTTTGACCACCATCATCTGCCCCATGCAGGTATCGAGTATGGAGGAGATCAAAATTGTATAATCGAGGGTGGAATTAAGGCTTTTCGATATTTCCAGCACCTGCTTCAGGTCGAATATCTGCTTTTCCAGATCAATGCATGAAGCGGTATCCAACATGTTATCGTCCATTCCCCTTTCCGGTAGTAGAATCATAGTCCGAGACAGTATTTACCGCAAATTCGAATAAGCCGCTCGCTTCCAGAATCGAACGGTATTCGTCGATGGTAGCCGCGCGTACAAGGGAATTCCGTACCGAAGCTGCTCCGGGGACTCCCTTCAGGTACGCACAGAACTGCTTTCGCATCTCCTTGCAGGCTATTTCCTCCCCCGCATCGAAGGCTAATAGCCTGAGTTGCCTGAACGCTGTTTGCATTCGCAGGGAAATCGGAACGGGAGTAAAGGATCCCTTTTCCAGATATTCCCTGGTTTCCGCGAAGATGAAGGGATTTCCCATGGCGCCCCGGGCGAACATGACAGCCGCGCATCCGGTGCGGCCAAGCATTTCGGCAGCGGCCTGGGCGGAAAAAAGATCCCCCGATCCTACGACCGGAACTGAAAGTATGGAATTCAGATCGGCGATATGGTCCCAGTTGGCCTTGCCCGCATAGGCCTGGGCCCGGGTACGGGCGTGGAGGGCGACCAGGACAGCTCCGGCTTCCACGGCAATCCTGGCGGTTTCTCGGTAATTAAGGGAGTTTTCATCCCAGCCCGATCGTATTTTGACCGTCACGGGCACGCCGCCCAGTACCCGCTGGGATGCGGAAACGACCGCTTCGACTACCCGGGCAAGGCGGGAAGGATCCCGCAGCAAACCGGAGCCTGCCCCGGTTTTAACGACCTTGGCTACGGGGCATCCACAATTCACGTCCACCACTTCGGGTTTGAAGTCCGCCAACAACTCAGTGGCTTTGCCCATGGTTGCGGGGTCCGCCCCGAACAGCTGGATGGCGTAGGTTTTCTCATTGTCGGCCCGGCGCATCAGGTGGGCGGTTCTGGCGGAATTACGGGTCAGCGCTTCGGAGGATACCAGCTCGGTACAGGTGAAATCCGCACCCAACCCGACGCACACAGAGCGGAATGCCCGATCGGAATAACCCGCCACGGGTGCCAGGAAGAGATTTCCCGGCAATACGACGTTTCCGAACCGGACAGGTTTCAATAGGGACAACACGGTATCCTTGATCCGACAAAAATCCCAAGCCCTACAGACTCCTGGCGCTTGGATAATCGGAACCAGCGGTTCTCTCCGCTCGTGGGAACCCCGCTTGTGGGAACCCCGCTGGTACCGAGCTTGTTAGAGCGGCAAATCGAAAAATCTGTTGGAATTATCCCACAGCTGGCTGGCCATGTCCTCTTCGCTCATTTCCAGCATTTCGGCCAGGAAACGCCCGGTGGACGGCAGGTAGGCGGGCATATTCCGCTTTCCCCGGTAGTCGGCGGGTACCATGAAGGGGCTTTCCGATTCGATAAGGATGCGTTCCAGTGGAACCACCCCGATGGTGTCGTGGAGGTTCCTGGCATTCCTGTAGGTAAGGTTTCCGGCAAAGGAGAAATACAGGTTCAGGTTGAGCGCCCGTTCGGCGTAGGCCGCATCCTCCGAATAGCAGTGGAGGACCCCTCCTTTGGGGGGGAGCCGCTCGCTCAGGATATCAAGGATATCGTGCCCGGCGTCCCGGTTGTGGATGATCACCGGCAAGTCGAGTTTTGCCGCCAGTTCAAGCTGGGTGATGAATAGTTCTATCTGCGACTTGCGGTCGCCGAATTTGCGGAAATAATCCAGGCCAATCTCACCGATGGCGACCACGTGGGGAAGCTTGGCTCCCTGTTCGATGGTCTGAATCCAGTTTTTGCCTGGGTGCTGCACTTCGGAGGGGGACACTCCTACGGCATGGTAGACATTGGAAGCGGACTTCAAATTCTCGTAAACCTGCGAGAAATCGTGGAGACTGTTGCAAATCGACACGATCCTGGAAACTCCGGCTTGCCGGGCTTCCTGAGTAACAATGAGCTGCTCGATAGGGTCATCGTAGATGAGCCCAATGTGGGCGTGAGTATCAAAATACTGCATGGTGTAGTCCGAAGAGATTCGAGATCGGGGGAGTCCAAACTGGATTATTTAAGAATATAGCATACGAATGTCCCGGCGTCAACGAATTAGCTTGAGCCAAATCCTTTATATACCGTAAATCAGGTAAGGAATGCTGTAATCATTTGACAGTATCGTGCTGTCCTTGGTATAATTAGGTGAATTAGTCTTGCCCGGCTAAAATCAAGGAGCGTCGACCGTGCCTTCGGTCCATCGATACAAAAAATTGGAAAACAGCTTGGTCCGACGCGCCAGAAGGGCGGTCGTATCGGTTGGGCATGCCTTTGGCTCCTTCCTTTCGGCAATAATCAGTGTCGGGAAACGTCGTTATACGGTAATGTTGGTTCCCCACTCGGAAAAACGCGTCTATAACCTCCATGTCAGCCTGTTTTCGATGCTCTTCGTGTTTCTCGTGCTGGGTACCGTTGTCGGTTCCCTCGCGTGGTACGGCGCAAGCTATGCGGATACCGCCGGAGCGCTTCTCGAAAAAGACGGAAAACTGAAAAATACCCAGGCCAGTCTTGATCAGTTGCGTGACGAGACCGCACGGATGCTCAAGGCCGCCCGGGGTTTCGAATCCAGCCTCGGATCGACTTTGGGAAAATTGGGGTTGGACATCTCGGGCAATAAAAGTCCGACCAACGCCAATCGTGGCGATCTTTCCTCCTTCTTCGACCTGAAGGAAACCGCCGAAGGCAGCCTGAAGGAAGTGTCCGAGGTTCGGCGTCTGGCAGGGTACCTTTCCAGCGCGGTGGATCCGGTAAGGGAATTGGGTGATCTTTTAAGCGCCCAGAGTTCGCTCCTGACCGATATCCCCAACCTCTGGCCGGTAAAGGGCGGCATCGGCCATATTTCCATGTTCTTCGGCCAGAATGAGAATCCCTTTACCGGCCAGTGGTACATACACAAGGGTGTCGATATCTCCACGTACAGGCAGGGCGATCCGATACTTGCCACCGCTGATGGCCAGGTGGTTACGGTTGATTACGATCTCGGCGGATTCGGCAATTATATCATCATAAAACACAAGCATGGTTTTTATACCCGTTACGCGCATCTGCAATCGTTCCGCGTCCAGAAAGGGCAGAAAGTCGAACAAGGCCAGATTATCGGTTATATAGGCAACACCGGATTGTCGACCGGTCCGCATCTGCACTATGAAGTGCACATTGGTTCGGACGTAGTGGATCCGATGAAGTATCTGAATATCCGCGCCAGTCTCGCGTCCAAAACCCGCTAGCACGGAACTAATTGATGGCAAACAACAAAAATCAGGATCTCTTCATCAATTCCATCGTGGGACCGGGTTCGAGCGTCCATGGCTCCATCACGGTTGCCGGGTTCGTCCGTGTGGACGGAGCCGTAAAAGGCGACGTCAGCGCGAAGGGCCGCATCGTATTGGGTGAAAAGGCCAGGATGGAGAGCGACCTTCGGGGTACGAGCGTGGTCGTCGGCGGCGTGGTGAAGGGAAATATCTTTGCCAGCGAACGGGTACTCATCCTATCAACGGGGCTTGTACTTGGGGATATCATCACAAAACGCATCCAGGCTGATGACGGGGTTTTCATCAACGGGCGCGTAATCGTATGCGGGGAAGACGGCGACTTCGATGCGCGGCTGAAGGAATATCTTGAAGAACGCGGGATAGTCGAAGCCGCCGGAGGGACGGGTCCGCGAATAGCCGAAGAAGTCCAGGCACAATAATGGCAAAGGTCGATTTTCCCGAAGGAAACGCGCCCTTTTTTACTCCATCCGCCTACGCCAACGCCGGAGCGAGTGTCAGGCGGGAAGGCAGGAAAATAAGGGGCCGCCCAAAAACCAGCACATTTTCGAACGTATTGGAAGGCTTGGGGACCGAAAGTGCCCGGCAGGATCCGGCTTTGGCCGGGATCGATCCAAACGCTACTGCGGAAGAGAACCTGCGCTTGCTTCTGGACGAGGTCCACACTTCGGGGGAAGGGATCAAGGCACGGGCAAGCCCGGATGCAATCAAACGCTACAAGGCGGCCGTGCGATCCTTTCTTCACTATATTGTGGAAAACGGCTATACTGTCGAAGAGCATGTGAGCGGAGCGAACATACTCAAACGCAAGAAGTTTACATTGATACAAGTGGTCGATCGCAAGTTGGAGCAACTGGCGGCGGGTATCCTGGCGGGGCAGCAATCCCAACTCGATATCCTTGCGCGGGTTGATGAGATCAACGGATTGCTGGTCGACCTGATGCGATAGGGGTATGCCCATGGATGATCATTACGAGGAGGAATACCAGCCCTCCGAAGAAGAGAATATCTTTGATGCCGATGGTATTGCCGGCGATCAGATACCCGGACCCGCGCTACCTTCGGGAAGCCACGCCGGTGCCGGACCCCTGCCCTCGCCCTTATATAGATTGCGGCTTGGTTATTCCCACGAAACCTTCCTGGCCTTTTTTGAAGGGCCTGAAATCAAGCCGAGGGACCGCGTGGTCGTTCCCACCCGATACGGACGGGACCTTGCGGAAACGATCGGCATAGTCCGGAACCCTGGTTACATGAATCCGGCGGATATCGCCAAAATCGAACGGGTCGCCACCGAAGCTGACCGCGAGCGGTCCGATGTGGATACCAAACGGGAAGCCGAGGCCTTCAAGGTGTGCCGCGAGAAAATTTCGCTGCATCGTCTGGACATGAAGCTGGTTTCCGTCCATTACCTGCTGGACGAACCCAAGATACTCTTTTTCTTTACAGCCGAGACCAGGGTCGACTTCCGGGAACTGGTAAAGGATCTTGTAGGCATCTTCAAGACGCGAATCGAGTTGCGTCAGATTGGCGTTCGGGATGAGTCCCGTGTGGTGGGAGGTCTGGGCGTATGCGGCCGCGGTTATTGCTGCCACGCGGTCTCGGACAAGTTGAAACCCGTGTCGATCAAGATGGCCAAGGACCAGAATCTGTCCCTCAATTCCATGAAAATATCCGGGCCCTGCGGACGCCTGCTCTGCTGCCTTTCCTATGAGCACACCTTCTACCAGGAAGAGCGGCGCTCCATGCCGCCCGAAGGCTGCCGTATCCATCATGATGGGGTCACTTTCAAGGTGACGGAGATAAATCCCCTTTCCGGAAGGCTGAAGCTTTATGGAGAGGATGGTCGGGTACTGGATCTGACCGCGGATAAGTTCGAGCGCGCGGATGGTCGCTGGCGCTTGCGGGAAAGCCCGGAGAACATGGCGGAACCTTCCGGACCCGAATCCAGCGGTCGATAGGCCGATGATCAGGGTCGGAATTTCCTCGGTATGCTATCGCAACGCGAAGGCGGAAAACATCATCGCCTTGGCCCGCGAAGCAGGCCTGGGAGGCATCGAATGGTCCGCCGATACCCACGCCCCGCATGGCGATGCCACAAAGGCGGAAACGCTGATGATGGCGACCCTGCGTGCCGGCCTGACCGTAAGCGCCTATGGCTCGTTCTACCGTCTGGGCATGAATGGGGACGACGGGCTTTCCTTTGATGCGGTCCTGCAGAGTGCCCGGCGCCTGCAGGCCCCGGTGATTCGCATCTGGGCACCCACCGATCCTGCCAGACGGATTTCCCTCAGGAAGAAAATTCCCCGGCACGGCAGTTCGCACGTGGATGGGGGTCCGGAACCTGCTGGAACTGAAAAATTGGTGGATCAAGCCAGGAAACTGGCCGATATCGCCGGAAAATTCGGTATCACCCTCTGCCTGGAACCACACGATACCAGCCTGATCCCAGATTATGCCAGCCTGGAATCATTGGTGGGTGGAGTTGCACATCCCTTTTTCAGGGCCTGTTGGACACCCTTGAACGTGCAGGATCCCGCCGTTGTCCGCGCTTCCGTGGAAAGCTTGGCTCCCTTGGTCTCGCTGGCCCATTTCAGGGCGTGGCATCAGGTGGGGGAGACCGATACCGCTCATCAGATTAGCCCCAGCTGGGCCATGCTTGATACGATGGTGGAACAGGAGCGGGGGTCGAATCTGGACCGTTGGGCACTCATCGAGTATGTGGAGGACGATACCCCGCAAGCGCTGAAAAAAAATGCCCGGTTCCTGCTGGACCGCATCCAACCGGGCTCCCGACAGGCAGCTACCTGAATTTCAGCAATTCGAATTCGAAAACCAGAAAGGAATTTGGCGGAATCTTTCCGCCTGCGCCGGCGGTCTCTCCGAACATGTGTTCCGGGGCGAATACGACCAGGCGTTTTTCTGCCTGCCTCATGTCGCCTATGACTTCGTCCCAGCTGGGAAATACCTTACCCGCACCCAGCTTGAACTCGAGGGGAGCCCCCTGGAGGTCGGATGAGTCGAAAGTCTGGCCATCCAAAAACATGGCCTTGTATTTTACTGAAACTGTATTTTCCTTAGTGGGTTTCGCACCGGTTCCCTGTTTTTGAATCACATAGCGGATCCCCGAACTTGTCATGGTTACATTCGGCCACTTGGCCTTGATGGTTGCCAGTTCCGACTCTTTTCGGGCCTGGTTGCGGGTCAGTTCCGCTTTCTTGGCATTACCTACCAGGGTATCGAAATCGCCTTGCCCGCTTTTGAAGGCCCGGGCCTCGTTGCCGTTACGTATTATCGTGATCGTTTCCATCCTGTCGCCCTGGACGATCGTGTTGACCACATTCTGCCCTTCGACAACCTTTCCGAAGACCGTATGCTTGCCGTCCAGATGCGGTGTCGCCTTATGGGTAATGAAGAATTGGCTGCCATTCGTGCCGGGACCGGCGTTGGCCATGGATAGCACTCCCGGACCGTCGTGCCTGAGCGTTGCGATGAATTCGTCGGGGAAACGATATCCCGGCCCTCCGGATCCGTTTCCGGCCGGATCGCCACCCTGGATCATGAAATCTGAGATGACCCGGTGGAACGCCAGACCGTTGTAGAAGGGTTTGCCCCCTGTGGCAGCCAGCGTCCCCTCCGCCAGGCCGACGAAATTGCATACCGTCAGGGGCGTTTTCTGGAATTCAAGGCGGACAACTATATCCCCGCGGCTGGTTTTTATGCGGGCAAAAAGTCCGTCCCCCAGGGCAATATCCTTGGGAGCGCAACTTGCTGCTCCCGTGAACAGGATGAAGAAGGAAAGACCGAGGGACAGCCTGAGCGCATTGCCACTTTTATGTAAGGAATGGAACACAGAAACCTCCAGGAATATGAGCCATCCGCCGTACGGCGTTGCTTTGGTGTTACGTAATTGACTTTGCGTCCGTCACAACTCATCCAGGGCCTTTTTGACCAGTTTGCGTATGCCGGCGCACTCCTGTTTGACATCCTCGGCGATCAGGGACCGCGCTGCGAGGTCGCCCGACTTGGCGCTGTCCCTGTACCGTTTAACCAGCTTGAGCGCCCTCAGCGCCCCCAGGCTTGAAAGGATATTGACGATGCCGTTCAGTTCGGTCTTTGCACCATCCAGGTCCTCCGCGGCATTGCGTTCGCCGAAATGGCTTACCCGTTTGGGTAAATCCTGGTTGGCGATCATCAGCAGCCGCCTGAACTCGTCCACAGATGCCGCGTACTGCAGCTTCAGACGGCTCAGGTCGAAACGGACTTTCGTGCGCACCGTCTCGTCTATCAGGGCAACCAGAAACTGGGCGTTTACCGGCTTGACCGCGTGTCCGTCGAAGCCGGCCCGGTCGTAACCGCCTTCAATATCTTCATGGCCGACGGAAGCGAGGGCTATGACGGGTATGCTCGGGTCGTAGGCGCCACCGGAATAGGACCTGATCGCAGCGGTGGCCGCGACACCGTCCAGGCCGGGCATCTGTATGTCCATGAGCACTATATCGAAATCGCCTTTCTCCAGGATGGCTATGGCCGCGTACCCGTCTGAGGCGATCTCGACATGGTGTCCCGCTTTTTCCAGCAGGTAGCTGAGGCGGTCCTGGTTCACGGGATTGTCTTCCGCCACCAGGATGTTGAATGACCGGGGAGCCTTGACGGTTATTTCGCTGGTTTCGGTTCCATTGTCGGGTGCTGAGACAGGAATGAAGAACGTAAAGGTACTGCCCGCGCCAGGAGAGCTTTCTACCCAGATATCCCCGCCCAGTTTGAGGGCCAATTCCTTGGAAATCGCCAAACCAAGCCCGGTTCCTCCAAAACGTTGGGAAACCGATGCATCCACCTGGCTGAAATGTTTGAAGAGCTTTTGCTGGTCGCTTCCCGAAATGCCTATCCCGGTATCCCGGACCGAGACGAACAGGGCAGGTATGTTGTCCCGCGCGCGAACCGACAGGCGTACGTCCACCCTGCCTTCCGGGGTGTATTTGACGGCATTGGATACGAGATTCGAGATGATTTGGGCGATCCGGCCCTTATCGGCGCAGATGAGGGGGAACCCGCCATCCTCGATGAATTGCTGGAATTTCAAGCCCTTGCCCTCGGCGACAATCCGGTGGTCTTCCAATATCGTAGAGGTCAGGTCCACCAGCCTGAAATCCTCCGGATTCAGCTCCAACGCCCTGGCCTCTATTTTGGAAAGATCCAGAAGGTCGTTGAGCATGGACATGAGGATGCGGGAAGAGGAATGTATGGAGTGCAGCCGGTCCGATTGCCCTGACGGCGGCGATTCGGAAAGAAGGATCTCCGCCTGGGAGACCACTCCGGCAAGGGGGGTCCGCAGTTGCATGCTGATATTGGCCAGGAACTCGCTTTTCATGCGGCTGGCTTCCTCGGCATCCGCCTTCGCCTGTTTAAGGAGATCGTCGAGGGTGCGCTTGCGGGTAACATCCTCCATAAGGCACAGATAGTGGGTGATCAGGCCCGAGGGCGAGCGTATGGCAGACAGAAGCGTGGAACTCCAGAAGGGATCCGCTCCTATGCGGGGGCAACGTATTTCCCCCCGCCAGTCTATGCCTGCCCGGACGGAGGAAACCAGATCGTCATAGCGGGCCCTATCCGAACCTTCTCCAATATATTCGCTGATTTTGCAGCCTATCGACCGGTCCGGATTTGATCCGGTCATGCTGAAAAAGGCGGGATTCACGTATTCGATCAGCAAGTCCCGGTTGAGTATGGCTACCGCCGTCGGGCTCTGATCCACCGCCTGGTACATTTTGCGCAACATGTCTTCGGACTTCCGGCGCAGGCTGATATCCCGGATGATGCCGACCGTGCCTACAAAGGCCTTTTCCTTCAGGCCATCCATCGCACGGTACGCTCCTGCGGATGCGATTTCTCCGTACGAGATGACGGATGCGATGACGCCACCCTCCCGCGATGGTGTCCCCTCCCGCCTTTTTAGGCGGATTTCCAGGTTTTCGGTCTTGCGGTCCAGACCGCGCCGTTCGTCGAAAAGCTTGGGGGCGTTGCGGGCACCGGTCTTGTTCCGGATATACAGGGGCAGAATCTGTTCGCGGCTTACGTGGGGCACATCCTCCTCGAAAAGGAGGGTGCTGAAATGCTTGCCCACAAGATCGGAAGGCTTGTAACCCAACATGGCCACTGCCTGGTTCAGGAAGGTGAAATGACCATCCGGATCGAGTTCATAGACCAGATCCGGTATGGCCTCGACCAGATCCTCATACCGTCTCGCGGCATGGGTGAGCTCGGCGGAAAGCCTGTAGCTCAGGCGCTTGAGTTTATGCAAAGCCGGACCGACATCGGATGCCCAGCCTTTTTTCCGGATAAGGTAGTCTACGGCGCCATGGGCGAGAGCCTCGTCTATGGCAGGCCGATCATGCGTATTGCCGAGCACCAGCAATCTGACCGAAGGGAAACGTTCGGCCAGATTATGGCCCTTGCCGTCCGGCAATACCAGCGCGGTAAGGATGAAGTCGAAGGGAACCGATCCAAGCGATGCGGCGGCCTCCTCGATCGATGCCGCGAAACCAGCCTCGACCGGTTCGGTGGAGGAGGCCAATGCCGCTCGCAGGTCGGCTAGATCCCGCTCATCGGGAAGGACGGCAAGTACTCGTATGAGGGGAAGGGTTTCCATTGCTTTACTATCGTCCGGATCGGCCTGGTTTTTCAAGGCTTGAAACTACGGGCGGCCGAAACGGCCTGGAGCCAGCGGGATACCCTGTCGGCCCGTTCCTGCCGGTTTGATTGGGGTTCGAAAATGCGGCGGGCCCGCCAATTCAGGGAAATATCCCGCTCGCTTTCCCAATAGCCCGTGGCCAGGCCGGCCAGGTATGCCGCGCCAAGGGCGGTTATCTCATTCACCTCCGGCAGTGCGATTTTCTTGCCCAGAATATCCGCCTGGAATTGCATGAGAAAACTATTCGCCGCCGCCCCTCCATCGGCTTTTACGTCGCCTATGGGCATGCCGTAATCGGCCTCCATGGCCGCGATCAGGTCCCGGGTCTGGTACGCGACACTTTCGAGGGCCGCCCTCGCCAGATGGGCCCGGGTCGTTCCGCGGCTCAGGCCGAAGATGGCGCCCCTGGCGTCAGGATCCCAGTAGGGCGCGCCCAAACCCACAAAAGCGGGCACCATCACAGCCCCGCCCGTATCGCTGACGCTCCTGGCCAGCCGCTCCGACTCCGCCGAATCCGCCAGCAGGCCGACTTCATCCCTGAGCCATTGGATTACCGCGCCGCCTATGAATACGGACCCCTCCAGCGCATACGTGGTTTCGGACCCCAGCCGCCAGGCTATGGTGGTCAATAACCTGTTCTTGGAGCTTATGGGGACCTTTCCGGTGTTCATGAGGGTGAAACAGCCGGTTCCGTAGGTATTCTTCACATCCCCCGGCTGGAAGCACGCGTGTCCGAACAAGGCCGCCTGCTGGTCTCCGGCGCAACCGGTGACGGGGATGGACCGACCGAACAGTTCCTTTTTCGTCTCCCCGAACAAGCCCGAGGACGGGAAGACTTCCGGTAGTATGGAAGCAGGTATTTTCAGCATCGAGAGCAGATCCTTGTCCCAGACACCTGTTTTTATATTAAAAAGCATGGTCCGCGAGGCGTTCGTCGCGTCGGTCCTGTGTACACCGGTAAGTTTATACAGCAACCAGGAGTCCACCGTTCCGAAGCGCAGGGTTCCCCTTTCCGCCCTGGCCTTGAGTTCAGGCAACTCCTGGAAGAGCCATAGAAGCTTGGTGGCGGAAAAATAGGCATCCAATACAAGGCCGGTCTTTTCGCGGATGGTATCCGCCATCCCCAGTGCCTCCAGCTCCCGGCAGATATCCGCCGACCTGCGGCACTGCCATACGATGGCGTTGTACACGACCTTGCCGTCAACCGCATCCCACAGGACGATTGTCTCGCGCTGGTTGGTGATGCCGATGGATTCAATCTGATCGATGGAAACCTGAGCCGCTTCAATGGCTTTTCTGGCTGAGGACAGCTGGGTTTCCCAAATTTCTTCGGGATCGTGCTCAACCCAACCCGGCTGGGGGTACAATTGCCTGAAAGGCGCCTGGGACAGGCCCATGATATTACCTGCAGAATTGAATACTATGGCGCGGGAAGTGGTTGTTCCCTGGTCCAGGGACAGTATGTATCGATCAGGTGCTTTCATGCTTGCAAATCCCCCATGGTCCCAGTATACCATCTAATCCGGGCTCCGTGACTCAGGATTGTGAAAGCGGTGCGGGTGGATACATTGAAAGGGCTTATGGCTCTAACCGGACCATCCATGGTATGGTTGGATATCTGGTTGGCAAAAGGATTAATATGCAGGCGAGCCGTTTTTATAATAATTCCGGTCCCGTCAATGAAGTTGATCACCTTTGCGTGTCGCCCATAAAAAGGCTCGATACCAATAAGGTGTGGCAGCTCATTCTTCAGAAAAAGTATTTTCTGATTTGTGGACCCAAGCAATGCGGCAAGACTTCCTATCTTCTGGCATTGGCAAAAACGATCAACAGGAACAATTTTGCGAAATGCCTCTATTTCAACGTGGAATCCCTGCGTGGGGTCCAGGAGAATCTGGAAGAGAGCATCAGGAGCGTGTTGTTCGAGATTTCGTCCAGGGCACGGGATACCTTTGGTGACGATTATCTGGAAGAGCTTGTCATGGGCATCCTTGAGCGGCGGGGTCCTTACCAGGCGCTCAATGAGTTCCTGACCCAATGGTCCAAGCATTCAGATAAGCCCATAGTCCTGCTTGTCGATGAGATCGACACCCTTCAGGATAAGGTCCTGACCTCGATCCTGAGCCAGATCCGGGCCGGTTATGACAAGCGTCCCGCATTTTTCCCCCAAAGCATCATTTTTTGCGCGACCCATGACGTGATAGACAAGCAATTCAATATAAAGGATGCAACGCTCAGGTTGAGTTTCCTAAGGCGTGAGGATTTGGACGCCATGTTCAAGGCCCAGACGGAGAAACACGGCATCGATATAGACAAGGAAACGATAGATCGCATCTGGCGGTATTCCGCAGGGCAGCCCTGGATCATAAGTACCCTGGCGGGCGAGCTCTTCCATGAGATTGCCCCCGCGAAAGGGCTTAGCCGCATTTCGGCCGAACAGGTGGATGAGGCGATAGACAATATAATAATAAAGAAGGGGAACCACCTCGAATACCTCATTTCCAAGCTTCAGGACGATCGGGTCAAGAGATGTCTGATCCCCATCCTGTCGAGCGGGACCTTGACCCAGAATATCGCTGAACAGGATTTTACCTTCATCCAGGAACTCGGACTTATCAAGATTGAGCGGAACGTCGAGATAGCCAACGATCTCTACAAGGAGATCATCCCGCGTGCGCTGATCGGACCGGTATCCTATATGATAAATCTGGATGGGGAGGAATTCCTCCAGAACGACGGAAGGATCGACACCCTGAAACTCCTGCGTTCCTTCCAATCCTTTTTCAGGAACCACAGCGACAGGCTGATCAACCTGATCGACTATGGTGTAGCGGGTTACGTCCTGATCTTCCAGGCACTGCTGCAGCGGCTTGTCGATGCCAATAATATGGTGAGCCGTGAATATGGAATAGGCCAGGGACGCATCGTCCTTCGGCTCAAGCGCAGCTATCCGGTGGTGCAGCATACGACCTTCATCCTCAACCCAATCCGCGTGTGGTCCTATGAAAAGTTCAAACCCATGATCGCCGAATTGGTGGAGGAAGCCGCCGCATACGTCGCGGCGAGCCCGGAAGCCTGCGGCGAGGTTCATGTGGTGGCGATCAATATCAACCCCGAATTTGCCTGGGAAGGTAAGATGCCGTATCAGAAGAATGGTGTAGCTGATAAAGTCACCCACTTTTGGGGTTTCTAGGCAGTGTCACGAAGATTATGGGAAACGCCCCCCCCTCCGTGAGGCTACCCGCTATATTTCCGGTCAGCCCAGGGCAAACCGGGGAAGGGCCGCGCCCACGTCCTTGCCTTCCCACGGCGAGTAGACTGTCTTGGTCCAGAGCTTGCGATCAATCGG
>CAXNJE010000067.1:0-16189 GCA_964202565.1 Breznakiellaceae bacterium
GTTCGTCAGGTCAGCGTTTTGCCTTCACCTTCCTTCAGATTCCATCTCGCGATAGACACCCTTGGTGTTCGGCTACTGGTTCCCCTTACCGGGCCCAAACGGGACTTTCACCCGCAAGCAGGTGCGCCCTGCCGGGCGCACATAAAAAAACCCTGAACGATTTTTCAATCATCCAGGGCCTTAATATAGCGGCAATTGGAATTGAACCAATGACCGAACGGATATGAGCCGTTTGCTCTACCATCTGAGCTATGCCGCCGTACAAACTGCCCATGAAACCTAACAAATATTACGAAGCCTGTCAACACACCTACCTGGATCAAGATCGCTGGATCAGGATCGCTAAATCAGGTTTCCGGCTTTGGCCTCCGTATATAAGGCGCCGTTCCATCGATTCAGATTGATGTAGGAACGTTTCGTTTCCGGATCATCGATACGGCTGGCCCGTTTCTGCAGGCGCTTGAAGGCAATGCTCAGAACCGTTCCGCAATCCACTTCCGGAGTCCCGGCTTGTCTGAGAATCAGAAATAGGGCCCTGAAATAGAACGCGTCGTAGGGATCGCAAGGGGATATGCGTTCTTCCTTCGCCATGTGGTACAGATCGCCAAGGGCTTCCCTGGGGGAACCCAATTCCGCTGAAGCAAGGCCACGATATACACGAGCCAATTTCCTTCCGACCGGTTCTTCACTGGATACACCGATTACCCTATCCTCAACCATTGAGAATCCACTCTTCCATGAGACGCATTCCGGATTATGGGAATGGGTGGAAACCGGAAGCAGCAGGTAGGCGTTCGCGTAAGCCCGCGCCCCTTCATGGTCAGCACAAAGAAGGGCTGACTCCGCCTTGAACAGGAGTCCATCCTCCGTATCCGCTGCGCCCATAGTCGCCGGTATGAGTGAGGCTGCCGGACCGGAAATATACACCCGGGTCCTATTCGTCCAGGCCTCCAGAATTCCTGAATACTCGTTACGACCATAATTATCTGATTCCAACCTGAGCGCATCGAACAGTTTCTCGGCGTCCTGATAGCGCCCCGTCTCAAAACGCACCCTGGCAACCATGAACCTCGCCCATCGCGCCCAATGATCGAGGTAGGCCTCCGCTGCGCGTTGTCCGGCCGCCGCTGCATGGCGTTCTGCCTTGGAATAATTACCCAGCAGGAATTGCGTTGCTGCCGAATTTACGTCCGCCAACAAGGCTTCGAAAGCGTCATTGGAACGCTCAGCGCTTTCCGCAGCAAAACCGAAATAATCTACGGCCTCGCTGATGCGTTCCTTGGCTAATTCGGTCTCACCAAGAATGCGGAATGCCCGGGCGGAACCATGATCCTGTGGATTCCCCTGGACCAGCATGGATGCTTCCCTCGCAGCCGATGAAGCGCTTGACAAGTCATTCATCCAAAATGAATAAGATGCATTATCCAGCAGCATGTAAGCCCGGTACCTGGATGAAGGAATATGAGTCGGCAAAGGTTCTCCAAAGACTGATCCCGCGGCGCCCGCCTCGCAGGCTACCAACGCAGCACCAGCCCTGAGTATGCGCGATAAGGCTGCCAATCGCGTGGAGCCCACCGTCCGTTCAAAACTGCCGTCATCCAGCTTTGACAGAAGGGAAAATCCGGTACCGCGAACGATCTCACCTACGATCGCATCGAGTACCAGGTCGTCGTGCCCTTCCCCACCCAGAGCGACCAGGGTTTCAAGGAGGCCATACGAATTGCAGATCCATTTTGAGGAAACCGATTCAAGCAGTCGTTCCCGAACGAGTGAACGGACCTTTTCGGATCTGTTTCCCAGTATCTTCTCTGCAAAGGGACAAAAATCAGGGATCAGGGGTTCGGCATCATCGACAGATGCTATGACACCGAGTTGTACAAGCCGTTCGAGAATCAAGGGCAGTGCGTCTTCGGGTTTGCCCCGTCCCCTGAACGCTTCTAACACATCCTTCGTATTTAGCAGTCCGTACGCGGTATAAAGGCCGTATGCAATTTCCAGATAATCGGCTGACAGGTATGGATGAAGTTTTTCAGGAATGCCATCCGGATTTTGTTGCCAACCAATGGCGGTCCTGTATGCGGCAGGGAGGGCAGCTTTGGAGTACGCGACTTGCTGGATTATCTCAATCGACGGCAAGCCTGCTGTATTTGTTCCTTCTCCGGCACTTGGAATGAAGCGTTCGGCTTCCTCTCTTGACAGACCATCGAAGCGTAATATCCGGATTCTGCCTTTATGGATTTTTCCGAACGATTCAGGGTCGCTTCCTGTCATGAGCAAGGTGAATGTTCCAAGGGAATCCACATAAGAGGTACTTTCAGGACTAGGGGCGCATTTTGCGTAAAGCCTTGAAAGGATATCAATTACTGCCATTCCGGCATCCTGTACATCCTCGAGGATCAATACTGGATGCAAACCGCGGACGCGACAGGCCTTGGTCCAGCCTAAAAGGAATTTTGCCAGATATTCAATAAATATCCTTTTTCGAGGCTCACCCGGCTCTTCGGTAAAACGGTCGATGACTAAGGAACGTATGATACCATAACCAAGGCGCAATTCTTTGGCCCCTGTTCCGGTTACGGCCAATACCGCTTCCAACAGCTCCGGTGTTATGGCCTGAGCAAGGGGTACCAATCCGACAGAACCGGGTACAAAAGAGACAATAAAAGCGGGGAATGTTGCTTCCCTCCCTGCCAAAACCGCACGGAGTGTAGACTTTTTGCCCATCAGGGGTGCACCCAATAGTCCTGCGACGATGGCAGGATCTTCCGGCTTTTGTGGAAGGATGGCGCCCAAAGCCTGGGCCCCATTTTTCCTGTACAGATAGGTGCCGCAAAGATCTGGCCGGTTCTCACGGAAAACGAATTCCCGGATTGGCAGAAAATCATCCCCGGTTCCAAATAACACATAATCAGCCAGATGGAAAGAAAGAGATGTCTCGCACCACATTCCATTGCCAGCTTCCTGGGTTGGAGGCATTCGCAAGCGGGCTGCCACACCTTTGGCAGGGAAGGGCTTTTCCGAAACAAGGCAGACTACGCCGAACAAGTCAGGAAGTGCCTGGGAAATCGTATCCGCAGCGACTTCCAGGGCAATCACCAAATCCATCCAGAAAGCGATGCCGTTCTCATCAAAAACGGCATACATGAAACCGCTTTCATGGGAAACAGTTCCGCCCGAATCCCGCATGGCCTGTGCTATGCCGGTTTCGACCCGATTCATGAGCGCAGGCCTGGTGCGGCGTAACTGCGAAATATAACGTATACCAAGACTCACATGGATCATCGTTCTTAGATCATCGAACGGGCTAAGGCGAGAATTGAGTGCTTCCGGCCATTTTTTTCTTTAACCTTCAAGGTTTTTGTATAAAAATGCAGAAAACATTCATTTATCGACTTTATTGGAATATTTATGAAGGGTATTGAATATGATTGTCGTTTCAGCTATGATAATTCTGGTTGTGGAGCTATTCCTCACCTTACCGGCCCCGGAGGTTTCACCTCCTTTTCCTCCGGGGCTTTTTTGAATCCAATCCCGTATTCAGGTTGAGACAAAAAGAGCCGGAGGAAAATATGCCTGACACTTCATTGAAGGGACGATCCCTGCTTTCCTGGCAAGACTATTCGGCAGAAGAAATCCGCTACTTGCTTGAACTTTCAAAACAGGTCAAAGCAGAACGAAAAAGTGGCGAACGTTCCCAACGATTCACCGGAAAAACCCTTGCCCTCCTATTTGAAAAAAGATCCACCAGGACACGTTGCGCCTTTGAAACCGCTTTTGGCGAAGAAGGCGGGCATCCTGTGTTCCTATCGACCCAGGACATACAATTGGGGGCAAAGGAATCAGTTGAGGATACGGCCCGTGTACTGGGCCGGATGTTCGACGCCATCGAATTCCGGGGGTTCAAGCAAGCTACCGTAGAAGCACTGGCCGCTTTTTCCGGGGTTCCCGTGTATAATGGACTTACCGACGAATTCCATCCAACCCAGGTACTGGCCGACCTCATGACGCTGGAGGAAGCGTTCGGCTCCTCAAAAGGCAGAAAACTTTGTTTCGTGGGAGACGGTCGTAATAACGTAGCGCGGTCGCTCATGCTGATCTGCGCCAAGATGGGTGTCAACTTCACCGTAGTCAGTCCCGTAAGCCTGAAACCGGCGTCAGCCTGGGTGGATGCCTGCAGGCGTTTTGCCAAAGTATCCGGAGCCAGTATCGAAGTATCAGACAACGTGGATGCGGTACGCGGCGCCGATGCGCTTTACACGGACGTATGGGTATCCATGGGTGAGGAAGCCATGAAAGCCGAACGGGTCAAATTGTTGGAGCCCTACCGTGTTGATGACGCCATGATGCAGAAAACCGGCAAATCCGAAGCCATTTTCCTGCATTGCCTGCCTGCGGTGAAGGGTGAGGAAGTGAGCGCGGCCCTGATTGACGGACCGCGGAGCCGGGCTTGGGATCAGGCGGAAAACCGCAAGCATACAATAAAGGCCATCATGCTGGCGACTCTCGGTTAAATGCATGGAGACCGTTTTTCCCTTGCTATTGCGGCGGAGCAAGATTATACTGGCATCTGAAGTAAGCAAACGGAGGAACGATTTGAAGACGATACGTTTCTGCGTAATCGCGCTTTTTGCGATTGCGGGCGTCTTTCCGGTAATTGCCCAGGATTCTACGGGTTCCGGTTCGACCAAAGGCGAGAATTGGTCTTCGTATTATTATGTTAACGTACCCCTTGAGAAAGTGTATCCCCACCGATTGGGTTACGTTATCAGCTACCGGAAGAGTGGAACCGAGATCGGCACCGCTTACCTGCCCATGAAATGGTTTGAGGAAGCCGGCGGAAAAGGGGATCTGGTCAACCTCGAAAGTGGTACCAATTGGCCTTATCTGACGGTTTATTATAAGGATGGGGCTTTCAGTCATGTACGGCTCTTCGTCCGGAAGAATCTGGACCATCAATCCTGGGGAAACATCCCGCGGGGTGCCCAGATCGATGAGAAATTCGAAATCGAGGAACTTAAGCTGGAATATTGATGGAAAGTGAAGTCATCACCCGTATCCGGAAGGCCATCCGCGACGAAGGCGTCGACGGATGGCTTTTTTATAATTTCCGTCACCGCGACCGGCTTGCGGATGAGATACTCGGCCTTGATATGGGTTCCACCAGTAGCAGGCCATGGGTATTTGCAGTCCCTGCGACAGATTCCTGCCAACGCATCGTGCATGCCATCGAAAAGGATATCCTCAATTCCCTGCCTGGAAACACTGTAGTTTATTCGGATCGAAAAAACTTCATAAACGCCCTTGAAGCCCTGGGCGGGCTCCGCTGGGGTGTGCACTCTTCGGAAATTCTCCCCATCATCTCTTTTCTGGATGCGGGTAGCGCGGCCCTTATGGAAAAGGCGGGGCTGATTCTGGTTTCAGCGGACTCCCTGGTACAACGCCTCAAGGGCCTGCTCGACCGGGAAGCTGTGGATTCACACGAACGCGCAGCCGCGGGACTCTACGACCTGGTTGAAAAAACCTGGGCAGAGGTGCAAGCGGCCTGGAGGTCGGGAAAGCCGATACGTGAAGGCGACATAAGGGCTTTCATGCTCGACGGCATGAAGACCCGAGACCTGATCACCGATCATCCGCCAATAGTGGCCTCCGGAGCCAATGCGGGCAACCCCCACTACGATTTTTCCGGCGATGGAGCACTGCTTGTGGCTGGCGCTATCGTACAGTTGGACCTCTGGGCTAAGGAAAACAAGCCAGGCTCCATCTATGCGGATATTTCCTGGGTTGGCGTTTTCTCCGAACAGGCAAGCCCCGAACAGGAAAATACCTTTTCCGATCTTATAAGCGCCCGGGACCTTGCTGTAGCCTTTATCGCCGCAGAGCTTGAACAGGGTAGACGTCCGACTGGTTCGGCGGTGGACGCAGAAGTGCGCAAGCATCTGATATTGGCGGGATACGATGGTGCCCTCCGCCACAGAACCGGCCATGGCATAGACACCGAGTGCCATGGCTCCGGGGTGAACATCGACTCGGTTGAATTTCCGGATTCCAGACTCTTGTTGGACGGTGCCTGTTTTTCCATCGAACCGGGTTTGTATTTTGACGATTTTGGTTTAAGGACTGAAATAGACGTTTATATCCAGAATGGTAAAGTTCGTGTGTCGGGTGCGACACCGCAAAGAGCCTTCCTTAACTGCCAGAGGTAACAATATGTCCCCCCTACCCGTTCCTGCTACCCTGCTCAACTTTTTGCGGTCCGGAAAACGTTTTATCGTAGCTGGTCACAAAGAGCCCGATGGTGATTGCATCGGGAGCCAACTGGCACTGGTTTCCGTGCTCGGGCGAATGGGGAAACACGCTCTGGCCTGTTCTGCCGGTCCCTTCAAGCGCCCGGAAGTCCTGCCCTACGCCCCGCTCTTCACCGCCAAGCCATCGGAAGCGGAACTTAAAGGTGCCCGGGTACTGATCATGGACTGCTCCAATGCCGCACGTACGGGAGACCTGGAACCATATCTGAAAGATTTGCCCCTGGGCATCATAGACCACCATGCCACCGCAGAAAACTACGGGACCGTTTCCTACATTGATTCCGGCGCACCCTCCGTCACCTTTATGGTATTGGCTTT
Source organism: Breznakiellaceae bacterium (assembly GCA_964202565.1). Lineage (GTDB taxonomy): Bacteria > Spirochaetota > Spirochaetia > Treponematales > Breznakiellaceae > SZUA-426. The sequence goes on from CAXNJE010000067.1 coordinate 6,624, forward strand.
GATTGAAGCCTTGGGGATGACTCCAACCAGGGAGGAAGCGGAACTGTTGTTTTTTGGCCTTTGTACGGATACCGGCTTTTTCCGCCATGTGGACGAAGGCGGAGAAGCCGTTTTCGAATACGCTGCCCGTCTCATCCGTGCTGGAGCCAGCCCAAAGCGCACCTTCCTTGCCATGAACGGCGGGAAAAGCCTGAATTCCCGCCTACTTATGGGCAAGGTTCTTTCCAGGGCAGAAGCCCACTATGGTGGACGGTTGCTCATCTCGACTGAAACCCTGGAAGAGACCGAAATGTACGGGATGCAGGGACGTGACTCGGATGCCTTGTACCAATTGCTCCAATCCGTGGCGGGGGTTGATGCGGTAGTCCTTTTACGGCAGGAAACCACCGATAACTGTACGGTCGGATTCAGGTCACGGGGTTCGGTGGATGTAGCTGCAATAGCCGCGCGCTTTGGCGGCGGAGGACACAAGCAGGCCGCAGGTCTGAGTACCACTGGAAAGGTCGCGGAGCTGCGCGAAAAAATAGTGGCGGCTTTCGGCGAGGTGCTTTTGTAACGAATTGTAACAGGCATCGGGAATTGGTTGGGGAAACCTGTACAAAAAGTCTTCACAACAAATTAATATTTCTTTTATATATAATAACTTAGATACATAATATATTTTCTGGACCATCATGGCGTCCTGTCGGCATATATCTTGCATCCTTGCGGATATAGAAAGCTGGAGGCTTATATGGATTTGGATCACAAACTGGAATTTTATTATGATCAGTTCATCAGGGGAGAATTGGATCGCGCCGATTTAGAAAGCCGGATATACATCCATATCACGAACAACATTCATCGCTTCAAATTATCTTCCATTCGCGAAGACGAGCGCACCGAATTTCTCGCCTGGGTGTATCCTCGTCTATCCGAGGCGGTGAAAACCTTTAGGAATACCGGTTCCAGCTTTGATGCGTATATCCATGATCGCATTAGTTGGGGAATCCTGGATTTCAAGATCGAATCGGCTGAGCGCATGACGGCGGAGAGCGCGTATTGGACCGAGCGCAGTTGCGAGGTCACCTGCGAACCGGAGGAAGAATACTGCAGGGTTGAGGAATCCGCAGCCAGAAAACCGGACCCTGCAATCGTTCTGAGTAATCCAAAACAGGTCCTGGCCCTGGCTTTGAAGTGCTGCTTTTTCGTTTCCGATGATTTTTGTGAAAAAATAGCCCCCAGCCTGAAGATCGATGCGAAGGAGTTGCGCCGGAAGATGGAAAGATTGCGGGTAGTTGCGGCCGAACGAGCCCTCAGGCGCAGGGTGTTGGAGGAACGAGCGGCAACCCTGTACTACCGAAGCGTGGTGCTGGCCGCGAGGCTTGCTTCGGCGCCGGAAGACAGCAAGCGCCGGTCAACTTGTGAACTGTCCCTGAACACAACCCGCAAACGGCTGGAATCGGTCCGTTCCCGGATAAGCAGGATCAGGCTGGATGCCACAAACAGGGAAATCGCCGCGGAGTTGGGGGTACCCAAAGGCACCATCGATTCGGGTTTGTATTTCCTCCAGAAAAAGCGCGGCACTACTAGCCCGGGAACCCCCTTCACGAAAAATAGCAGGAACAGGTATAGTGCGCCATGACCATTTGGATAGCTACGGCAAATCAGCATAAGAAGAAAGAATTGGCGGATATCCTGTTGCCCCACCTGATACGGACACCGGATGAGGCTGGCATCAATTTTGATCCGGAAGAGACAGGAGCGACTTTCCTTGATAACGCGCTGATAAAGGCACGCGAATTGTACGCCCTCGTCCTCGCCCCGGTGATTGCCGATGATTCCGGCCTGTGTGTTGATGCCCTGCAAGGAAGACCCGGGGTACTTTCGGCGCGTTACGGGTCGGAAAATGGCAAGAAACTTGACGCTTCGGACCGGAATGCCTTGCTACTGAAAGAAATCGGCGACAGTGAGAATCGTTCTGCCCATTTCGTCTGTGCCATGGTGCTGTATTTTTCTCCAACCCGCTTCTACGTGGTGCAGGAAACCATGGACGGCGAGCTCATACACGGCGAACGGGGCATGGGTGGCTTCGGTTACGACCCCATACTCTACCTTCCTGCAAGGGGCAAAACGGTAGCGGAACTTTCGGATGCCGAGAAGAACCTGATAAGCCACCGGGGAAAGGCCGGAAAAGCCATACGTGAACTTTTGCGGCTTTCCGAAGCAACGCCCGCTCTCTGATCAGGGTACCGGCCATGCAAGAGGGATACGGCTTCTCTGGGGCTCACCTAAACCGATCTTAAGTACTATTCTTTAGGGGGAGTCTTTGGGTATAGTTTGGAATATGGATCCCGTAACGCTTTTTTGGACCGCCTTTTTGGCTTTTCTCCCCATCTCCGAACTCCGCGGTGCCTTGCCCTTCGCCATCTCGCGGGGCATGCCGCCACTTTGGGCGTATGCCTATACCGTTGGCCTGAATGCGCTGGTCGCCCCCGCATGTTGGATTTTCCTTTCGACCTTTCACAAGTTATTCCTGCGGATGAACTGGTACCGGACCTTTTTTGACAAATTCGTCGAAAAAGCCCGCAAAAAAGTCCATGCAGGTGTTGAAAAATGGGGTTGGCTGGGAATAGCAGCCTTTGTAGCCATACCCTTGCCCATAACCGGTGCCTGGACAGGAACCCTGGGAGCTTGGGTATTGGGTTTGGGCAAACGAAAAACCATGGCCGCCGTGATACTTGGAGTCGCCGTCGCGGGCGGCATCGTTCTGGCAGTAGTAGTGCTGGGTCTTCAGGCTTTTGATCTATTCGTAAAGCGGGTTTGAGTTCTCCAGCGGACAAGCCCGGCACGGTTTCCATGCATAAACTGGATTTCGAAGCGGAACTAAACGACAAGCAGATCCAGGCCGTCAAAACCATCGAAGGCCCGGTACTCATCATCGCGGGCGCCGGTTCGGGCAAGACCCGGGTCATCACCTTCCGCATGGCCTACATGCTCGAAAAAGGCATTCCCCAGTCGGCCATACTCGCCCTCACCTTCACCAATAAAGCTGCAAGGGAGATGGAACTCCGCGTCAAGGAACTTACAAAACGCAAGTTGCAGAACCTTACCGTCAGCACCTTCCACGCTTTTGGAGTGAAAGTACTTCGGGAACACATAGACCGCCTTGGCTACCGGTCCAATTTTTCCATCTACGACGAGACCGACCGCAACCAACTTATAAAGGACTGCATGCGCGAATGCGGCCTTTCCACCGAAACCCTGGACCTGTTCAAGATCGGAGCACTCTTTTCAAATGTCAAGATTGGAAGGTTTGTCTGGGGCGACGGCGCGAATGACGAATGGGAACGGGTCTATGAGGAATACCAGGTCTGCCTGAAGCTCTACAACGCAGTCGATTTCGACGACCTGCTCGTACTCCCCATCCGGATTTTCGAGGAGAACCCGGATGTTCTGGACGCTTATCGGGAGCGTTTCAAATACCTGATGGTGGACGAATTCCAGGATACAAGCCTGACCCAGTACCGTATCATGCGGCTATTGGCAGACCGAAATGTCTGCGTGGTGGGGGATGATGACCAGTCCATCTATTCCTGGCGCGGCGCGAACTACGAAAACCTGCTTATGTTCGAGAAGGATTTTACCGGGTTCACGGAAATCAAGCTGGAACAGAACTATCGGTCCACCTCGACCATACTGGAAGCCGCGAACGGACTCATCGCCCACAATACCAACCGGAAAGAAAAGAACCTGTGGTCCGGGAATGAGGGCGGCAAGCCAATAGAAATTTTTCACCCTGAAAATGAGTCGGACGAGGCTGATTTCATCGCCGAGCGCATAAAGAACACCATGATGAAGGAAGACCTGAAGTACGACGACTTCGGGGTACTCATCCGTGCCAACTCCATGACCCGCAACCTGGAAGAGGCGTTCCTTTCGGAAAAAATACCCTACCGCGTATCGGGGGGCACCAGCTTCTTCCAGCGCAAGGAGATAAAGGACGTCATCTCGTACCTGCGGGTAATCGCGAACCCCGACGACGACATCAACCTGCTGCGCATAATCAACACACCACGTCGAGGTATAGGCAAATCTTCCATCGAGCACATTGTGGAGGCCGCGAACCGCCGCCACTGTTCCATCTACGAGGCCATGACCGGCCTGCGCTTTGCCCAGGGTACACTGTTCCCGGAAAAGGGCCGCATCGACGTGGACACCTTCCTCACCCTGATCGAATATTTCCGTGCCGAGATACTCGGAAAAAAGGGGTTGTCGAAAAAGGTGCGGTCCCTGGTGGACAATATCGATTATTGGTCCTATCTGGTCACCGAGTACCAGAAAAACGAGAAAGCTGCCCGCTGGAAATTCATGAACATCGAGAGCCTGCTCCAATCCATAGAAACCTGGGAGAACGATCCGGATAACTTTGACCCTACCCTATTCCCTTGGCTGAACAGGATAAGCCTGATCACCCGGGACAACGACGACGATGATGCCGGCAAGGGCAAGGTCAATCTGATGACCATCCACGCGTCCAAGGGGCTCGAATTTCCGGTAGTATTCATCGCTGGGGCCGAGGACGGGCTTATTCCCCACGCCCGCAGCCTGGAAGAGGGTGACGGCAACGTCGAGGAAGAACGGCGCCTTTTCTATGTCGCCATTACCCGGGCCCGGGACAAGTTGTACATTACCAGTTGCAAGAAGCGCCGTAAGATGCAAAGCATAGTCGATTGTGCCCCTTCGCCCTTCCTCGCAGAAATTCCTGCCCACCTGGTGGAATACCACGAGGAGGATGCGCCGGTGGAAACTGCCGTGGAAGCGGCCGATTACTTCGCGAAGATCAAAGGGAAATTCGCACCCGGCGGGGTTTGACGAAGGATCATGAATACCTATAATGGGTAATCCAAGGTATGCGCACCCCTCGGAGTGGCGCGCAAGCATTCACCGGAAAAAGCAGGAAGCATGGGAAAGTCCCTCGTTATAGTAGAATCGCCAGCCAAGGCAAAAACAATCAATAAATACCTGGGTTCAAAATTTGTGGTCAGGTCTAGCATTGGACATATTCGGGACCTCCCTACGGGGACGGACAAGACGAATGATACGAAAGCCAGGGCCGAACAGGCCGCCCGGACCCGGAAAATGGCCCCCGAAGAAAAGGCCCTGTATCGGGAAAAGCGTTCAAAAGAACAATTGACAGCCCGGATGGGGGTAGATCCCGAACACGGATGGAAAGCCCGCTACGAAACGTTGCCCGGCAAGGAAAAAGTTATCGCCGAGCTTAAAAAGCTGGCGAAGGAAGCCGATTCCATCTACCTTGCAACCGACCTTGACCGCGAGGGTGAAGCCATCGCCTGGCACCTGAGCGAAGTGATAGGCGGGGAGCCCGGAAAATACAGACGTGTCGTCTTTAACGAAATTACCAAAAAAGCCATAGACGAGGCCTTCGCGTCGCCGGGAACCGTGGACATGAACCGTGTGAACGCCCAGCAAGCCCGCCGTTTCCTGGACCGGGTGGTGGGTTTCATGCTTTCTCCGCTCCTCTGGGCCAAAGTTGCGCGGGGACTCTCTGCAGGCCGGGTCCAATCGGTGGCTGTACGACTCCTGGTGGAACGGGAGCGCGAGATCCACGCCTTTGTGCCAGACGAATACTGGGAACTCAGGGCGGAAACGACCACCCCAACAGGAGTTCCCCTCACCCTGGAGGTAAAAAAGCAGGGCGAGGATGCGTTCCGTCCGGTCAACGCCCAGCAGGCGGAGGCGGCAGTGACTGCCCTGAAACAGGCACGTTTCAAGGTGAGCCAGCGGGAGGACAAGCCGGTGAGGTCCAACCCTTCGGCACCCTTCATCACCTCCACCCTGCAACAGGCGGCAAGTACACGCCTGGGCTTCAGCGTCAAGAAAACCATGATGATGGCCCAACGCCTTTATGAGGCCGGCTATATAAGCTACATGCGTACCGATTCGTGCCATCTTTCCGAAGATGCCGTCACCGCCTGCCGGTCGTATATCTCCGCCTCCTTTGGACCGCGCTACCTCCCAGCTTCGCCAATCAGGTACAGCAACAAGGATGGCGCGCAGGAAGCCCACGAGGCCATCCGGCCTTCGGACGTCGTGATTGGACCGACCGACCTAAAAGGCATGGAACGCGATGCGGAACGCCTGTACGACCTGATCCGCAGGCAATTTATGGCTTGCCAGATGAAGAGCGCAGAATACACCAGCACCCGCATAGAAGTACGCGCTGCGGATTTCACCCTGCGGGCCAGCGGCCGGGTCCTGGTTTTTGACGGGTTCACCAAGGTTATCCCCCAAACCTCCAGCGGAAAGGAAGGAGAGGAAGACGCAATACTCCCCAATGTCGCGCCAGGTGATGCGCTGAACCTCAAAAAGCTCCTTCCCAGCCAGCATTTTACCAATCCTCCGGCCCGCTATACCGAGGCAAGCCTGGTAAAGGAACTGGAAAAGCGAGGGATAGGCCGTCCTTCCACCTACGCTGCCATCATCTCCACCATTCAGGAACGCGGCTATGCCCGTCTGGAAAAACGGCGGCTCTACGCCGAAAAAATGGGAAGCATAGTCACCGACAGGCTCAAGGAAAATTTCACCGATCTGATGGATTACGGCTTCACCGCAGCCATGGAAGAATCCCTGGACGAGGTTGCCGAAGCCAAGCGGGTCTGGACGGACCTTCTGGATGATTTCTATGCCGATTTCAGCAAAAAACTGTCCAAGGCGCAGGAAGATACCAAAGGCATGCGCGGCAACGAACCGGTGGAGATAGCCCTACCCTGCCCTACCTGTTCCCGTCCCCTACAGATACGCACCGCATCGACCGGCGTATTCCTGGGCTGTTCAGGTTATTCGCTTCCACCCAAAGAACGCTGCAAGACAACAATCAACCTCATATCCGGCGACGAGATAGCCGAAGACGACGAGGCCGAGAATTCCCATTTCCGCGACAAGCGCCGTTGTCCCATCTGCAAGACAGCCATGGACAGCTATCTGATAGACACCGGGCGCAAGCTGCACGTCTGTGGCAACAATCCCGACTGCCCCGGCTGGGAAATAGAGGAAGGAAGCTACAAACTGAAAGGCTACGATGGTCCGACCATCGTCTGCGAGAAATGTTCCGGCGAGATGCAGCTGAGGACAGGCCGCTTTGGCAAATATTTTGCCTGTACCAACGAAAGCTGCAAAAACACCCGCAAACTCCTGCGGAACGGCCAAGCCGCTCCGCCTAAGAGCGACCCCATACGCTGTCCCGAACTACGCTGCTCCAAGGTGGACGATTTTTTCCTTCTCCGGGACGGTGCTGCAGGGCTGTTTTTGGCAGCCAGCCAGTTTCCCAAAAACCGCGAGACCCGCGCTCCTTTGGTCATGGAATTGCTGCCCCACCGGGACGAACTGGACCCCAAATACCGGTATTTGCTGGAGGCACCCGTCAAGGACAAGACAGGAAATCCTGCCATAATCAGATACAGCCGCAAAAGCGCCGAGCACTACGTCCAATCGGAAGTGGAAGGCAAGCCTAGTGGCTGGCGGGCGGTGTACGTGGATGAAACCTGGTGGGAGGAAAGCGCTAGCCAAAGGGATTCCTCAAAGGTAAAAAAGGCCGCGACAAGCCCAAAAACGAAGAAATAATAAGGGGAGTCTGTAGGCATACGATCATAAGTCCGACAGACTCCTGCGTTTCTTTATGATCCTGTACAAATTCAATCATCTTAAAATATGGAGATAAAAGAGATTATAACTTTTTTTAACATCAATTTGTATTTCATGATATACTAGCCTAAAATAGACACATACACCCAAGTCCACGGACCCTGTCCTTACCTGTCTGAAAAGGAGTCGGTCATGACGCTTAAAAGGATTTTTTCCCTCGCGATCGTGTTGGTCATCCTGCTTTCCGGGTTTCAGGTGTTTTCCACTATCAGGCTTCTGGCAACAGAAAAAGAGCTGGTTACGGCAATAACCTACGAGAAAGACGCCCTGATTCTGGCCAATACCATGACCCAAAGCTCCGAAGACCTCACGAGCTACATCAGGCAATATGCCATGACGGGGGAGGCCTCGTACCGCAATTCCTATTTCCTCACCCTTGAAGTGGCCGATGGTAAGGTACCCCGAGCCGACGGAACGTCCATATCGTTCCAGGACATGGTGAAAAGGATGAAACTTACGCCCTTCGAGGAAGAAAACATCCTGAAATCCCAGGAATATTCCATGAACCTGGTAAATCTTGAAACCGAGGTGATGAATTATATCGATGCGTGGATCGATGGCCATCCGGTCCTGGATTTGAAGGATGCTGATGATCCGGAGTTGAGGGCACAACAGATCCGCCTTTTCAGCCGCGAATATATGGATGAGATCGACAAGATCATGGACCCGGTAGAAACCTTCCAGACCCTTCTTAAACAGCGGGTAGCGGAACAGGTAAGTACCTCCAAGCGTACCGAACAGCTCATGCAGCTTCTGTTCGTAATCTCCATATCCGTGATGATCCTTGTGGTCGTATTCATCCTGTTTGCTTTGAGCAGGTATATAGGCGGAAACCTGAGCCGGCAGGTTGTGATCATCAAGAAGATGGCTGAAGGCGATATTTCCGAAAGGCTGGTCATAAAATCCAAGGATGAATTCGGCATCATCGCCACCACCATAAATGGGATGTCCGAAACCCTTTCAGCCTTGATCGACGAGACCGGGATGCTCACGAAGGCGGCTTTGGAAGGCCGGCTGGAAACCCGCGGCGAGGCTGCCAAGTTCACTGGCGGCTATCACGACATCGTGCAGGGCTTCAATAACACCCTCGATGTTGTAGTCGCCAAAATTTTCTGGTATGAGCAGATGCTGGATTCCATACCTTTCCCGATCTCGGTTACCGATATGGATATGAATTGGACCTTTTTCAATGGCGCGGCTGAAAAAGTTACGGGAAAAACCAGAAAGGAAATGTGCGGCGAACAGTGCAGCAATTGGGGTGCCGACATCTGCAATTCGGATCGCTGCGGGGTCAAACTGCTTCGAAAAGGCACGCTGTCCTCGTACTTCAAGCAACCGGGAATGGACATGGACTTCCAGGTGGACACCGCATATCTGTTGGATGCCAGTGGGGTTCGTATCGGTCACATAGAGATCGTGCAGGATATTACAAAAGCCCAAAGGATCAGTGAATACAACAAGGCAGAGATCGAAAGGCTTGCCAAAAATCTGCTGAGCCTTTCCATAGGTAACGTTGACTTCGACCTTGCCGTAGCCGAAGCCGACAACTATACCGAAGCTGAAAACAAGAATTTTACCTTGATCAACCAGAATCTCGGACAGGTGAAAGCAGCCTTGGGTTCGCTTGTTGAAGATGCGGGCATGCTGGCGCAGGCCGCAGTCGAGGGCAGGCTACAGACCCGGGCCGACGCGGCCAAGCACCAGGGCGACTTCCGGAAGATCGTGGACGGCGTCAACAAGACCCTGGACCTGGTGATAGACCCGGTGAAGGAAACCACGGCCATTCTGAAGCGCATGGCCGAGGGCGACCTGACGGCCACCATGACCGGCGACTACAAGGGCGACTTCGACATACTCAAGAC
>CAXNJE010000068.1:0-16074 GCA_964202565.1 Breznakiellaceae bacterium
GCTGTTTTTCTGCTGGTCCCAATCCACAAGGCGAACATGCCCGCCGTATAGCCATACTGAAGGATGAACTGTACCCATTCGGGCCGCGAATACCAGCCCACCAAAACGAAGAAGGGGAGTCCCACCACGCCCTGCTTGTGTTCGAACACGGTCTTGGAAAGATCGAAGGCCTTCCACAGCAAGGGACTGTCCGCCGCCAGCGAACCCGCAGCCTTCAGCGCCGAAAGGCCCTCGTGAACGCCGTAACCCAGGAGGAAACCCGCCTGCAGGATGAGGTAGGCGAGGGTGAGGTTGAAAATCACCGCCAGGTTGACCCGGACAAATAGCAGGGAAACCGCCAGGGTGAGAGCCAGCGCCGCACAGACGCCCATACCGATTGCCGCCAAGGGATAGGTTCCGGCGAAAGCGAAAAGAGCGATCTCGCCTCCTTCCCTGGCCACAAGCGCAAAGGCAGACAAGCCCATCCCGATAAAACCGCCCTTACCCGAAAACGTTTCCTTCACTGAAGCGCCCAGATCCGATCCATGCCGGATCATCCAGACGATGAAAGTGCTTACCAGCACCAAGGCGAAAAGGCTGGCTCCGCTCTCCCAGAGCTTGACCGGCACATCCGACCCGCCCAAGGCCTTCCCCAGCGCCAGGAGCGTCGCGCCTGCAGCGATGGATACCAGAATCGCTCCGGCCGCTCCATACCACACCGCCTTTTTGAGCCCCTGCCGTCCCGACTTGTCCAGCACCTTCAGGGCGATGGCTATGACCAAAAACGCCTCGAGCCCTTCCCTGAATCCAACAACCATGCCCGGTATATACTTTTCCATCCAAAAACCTCCATATAGGGTGCCAACCCTGTTTGTTATATGAATCTAACATTACATGAGTAAATCTGTCAAGTATTATCCTGCACAGAAGGCCGGGTCTGGTTACTCAAAAGGACTTGACAATATCCTCAGGTGGATTCAAACTTACAGTAAGTTACATTCTCTATAGCAGGAGAAATCCTTTCGTGCAATACGTGAAGATCGCACAAGGTGCCAATGCAAAATATCAAAACATCATCAACCAATCGATAATATTCAATTATCTCCGTTTACACGGACCTCTCTATAAATCCCAGGTCGCCGAAGCCTTGTCCATCAGTATACCGGCAATTACCCGGGCTCTGAATTCCCTGGAGAAAGGTGGCTTTGTCGAGGAAATCGTAGAACAGAAAAGCAAGAATGGCCGCACCGTCTCTTTTTATGCCGCATCGATCAAGAACGGTTTTGTGGTAGGTATCGATTTATTGAAGAACAAGCTGGGCATCCAGATGATGGGTACGAACCGTGAGGTTGCGATTTTTGATTTGTTGCGGAATGAGACTGCGGAACCCGACAAGATCGCAAGAGCAGCCAGAAGGACGATTGCCGCCTTGGTGGAAAATGGGAAACTAAATTCTGCAGACGATCTGAAAGCGATTTGCGTAGGATCCCCGGGTATCGTCGATGTTGGGACAGGAGAGATCAGGACCGCCATATTCCATCGGGAATTGGTCGGAACGTTGATCATGAAATCTCTCGAGACTGAATTTAATAAGCCGGTGTTCGTGGACAATGTCGTCAAACTTTCCGTTTTCGCCGAGTACAACAAGATCCAAATTCCTGGTCTGAAGAATATGTTTTCCATAGATATCGGTTTCGAGGTTGGTATCGGATTGATCATCGACGGGCATGTGTACCGGGGTCAGCGTTTCAGCGCCGGTGAGATAGGCTTCATGAAGGACGGTTACGACGAAACAGGTGAGACCTTCCCGATCTATGCGGAATCGCTTTCATTTATTTGGCTCTGCAAGCAACTGTCCGGCAACGCGGAAGAGAAAGCGGCCTGTGAGAATTTTTCCGCACGGGAAATGAATCTGGAAAAACTGAAAAATCTTTTTAAACGTGCCTCGGAAAACGAGCCTGTCTCAGCCGCCATCGTCAGCACCTATCTTAAGAAACTCGCCGTGCTGCTGAGCAATCTGTACGTCTTGGTCGATGTCGATGCGATCGTGATCAGCGGCGATATATGCCTCATGCCGGGTCTGGACGGGTTTATAAACGGAGAATTGCAGGCCTATCTTTCGAAAACCTGCCGTCTGGTACCACCGCCATTGATACGCTCGGAATATGGCACGAATTCCACTCTGATAGGCGCGTGTGATAGTGCCTTCAACCTGTATATGGTGAAAGAGTTTCCTTATCTGATGAGTTAATCACGATCGTTGATCGTGTCCAAATAATGAGGGGAGGAATGAAATGTTCAGAAAACTCGGTTTGATCATTCTCTGTATTGCTATCGGATCGGTAACTGTGTTCGCTACGGGACAAAAAGAGGAAGGCTCCGCAACGGCGAGCCCGTCATCCGGGGACGCGTGGGTTGATATGGTCAAGAAAGCGTACGGTGGTACGACGATCACCATTGCCGCTACCAGCCACCCCGCTGCCGATTCGATCCGGGCGATGGAAAAGGATTTTACCGCCTTGACGGGTATCAAGGTTCGGTGGGATTCCATGGAAGAAGGCCTGCTCCGCCAAAAACTGTTGATGGAACACCAATCCAAGACAGGCGTGTACGATGTCATGATGATCGACGCCTTCAACCTTGCGGAATATCAGCCTTCCGGCGTAGCCCTTCCGCTCAAAGCCCTGATCGATAACAAGGAGATGACTCCCTCCTGGTACGATTACGAAGACATTTCCGGTGCCTTCAGGGATGGCGTCGGCGGTTACAAGAACGTCGTGTACGGTATTCCGATCGCCGGTGAGACCAGATTCCTGGGCTACAGGAAAGACCTCTTTGAAAAGTACGGGAAGCAGGTTCCCAAAACCCTGGCCGAGATGCTGGAACTGGCGAAATTCTTTACTGGAAAGGAACCGGGACTTTACGGCATCGGGATGCGCGCCCAACGGGGCATCCATTTTGCCTCGGGCTGGATGACCCTCATGTATTCGCTGGGCGGTGAATTCCTGGACCAGAAAACCTGGAAACCCCTGTGCAATTCCCCCGGGACCATCTCGTCCCTCGAATACTATGTCAATCTGCTCAAGTACGCTCCTCCGGATGTCGGCGTCTATACCCATGAAGAGGCGATTTCTGCTTTCATGGCCGGAAAGACAGCCATGTGGCTGGATGCTACCGCGATCGCTCCCTGGATACTCGATCCCACCAAATCAAAAGTGTACGACAAGGTTGCCTTCGCGCCTCCTCCCGCCGGACCGGCCGGGGATTTCGGCGTAATGGCTGGATGGAGCATCGGTATTTCCAGCGACAGCCCGAAAAAGCAGCAGGAAGCTGCTTGGGCATTCATCATGTACATGACCAGCAAGAAGAATTCCAAGGCGTATGTACTCGGCGGCGGAACTCCCACCAGGGCTTCCTTGCTGAACGATCCCGATGTCCTGAAAGTGCACCCCTATCTGCCGGCGATGAACCTCGCGCTGAAGTCCGCGGATAATTTGGTCAAGACGGGAAGGACCTGGATTCCTGCAAACGTAAAGGCCATCAAGATACTTGAAGTTGGTGGCGAATTCGGTTCCCGCGTTCAGGCTGGAGAATTGTCAGCCAAGGATGCGATGGACCAAGCGCAAATCCAGTGCGAAAAAATAATGGCGGAATAAAGATTAAATAATTGGCGGCGCGCGGATACGCGCGCCGCACTTTTCAATAAAGAGAACTTGTCCTGTATCGCCATTTTGTCAAGGATGGATTTAGCATGAAGAAAATGCCGGCACACTACCTATTCATCATGCCTGCGCTGGTGCTGTTGGTGTTGATAGTAATTTTCCCTACCATTTTCCTGTATTACATAAGCATGACCAACTACGACATGACCGTTGGTTGGGACGCGAAACGCTTCGTCTGGTTTGAAAACTTCCTGTATCTATTCTTTGATGAACCACTTTTCTGGAAATCCCTTGGCATCACCTTCATATTCGTATCGGTCTCCGTAAGTTGTGAGTTGGTATTGGGCATGCTCGTGGCGCTCGGTTTGAGCCGTATGAACCGGAGCAAACGGCTCTTTGTCTCCCTTATCATCATACCCATGGTCTGTACGCCTTCGATCATTTCCCTGATGTGGAAGCTGATCCTGAACACCGAATATGGTGTCGCTAATTATTTGTTGGGGCTGGTCCGGATTGGGAACGTCAACTGGTTGGGAACCGGCACTGCTCTCGCCTCGGTCATACTGGTGGATATATGGGAGTGGACGCCTTTCATGGTGTTGATGCTGTATGCGGCTTTGCAAGCCTTACCCGAGGAACCCTTCGAGGCCGCTGTGGCGGATGGAGCCAATAAAGTACAGATATTCTTCTACATCACCCTTCCGATGATGATGAAACTTGCACTCATAGCGCTGACGCTCCGCATGATTGACTCCTTCAAGGTCTTCGATACCGTGTACGGTCTGACCCAAGGCGGTCCCGGCAGCGCGACCGAAGTATTCAGCATGCGTATTTTTCGGACAGGTTTCCAGCATTCCAACTGGACAGGACGGGCTTCGGCTTTCGCGATAATCATGCTTCTGATAATGTCACCGCTTTTTTCACGCTTGACCCGGCTTCTCAGGGATAAGTAGGAGACTGTATGGTAATTGAGAAAAACTCGGGCGCAAAGAACTTTATAATAGCATTGCTTCTAAGCGGTTTTACTCTTTTTTGTATTTTTCCGTTCTTTTGGATGTTGCTCACGTCCTTCAAGCAGAGGGTCGATGTAACGGATCCGTCGGTGTGGATCTTTGTCCCGACCATGCGGAATTATATTGACGTCTTCCAAAAAAGGAACCTGCTCCTGAACATCATGAACAGCATCATAGTGGTCAGCGGTACGACAGTGATTTCCTTATTCGTCGGCACCTTGGCTGCATACGGCTTCGCCCGGTTCAAGTTCAAACGAAAGGAAGATATCGCCTTCTGGATACTATCGTTGCGTATGCTGCCGCCAATGGCCGTGGTCATCTCCTTTTTCATTCTGGGAAGAATGCTGCGCATGCTCGATAAGCACATCTACCTGATAATCATCTATCTTAGTTTCAATGTACCGTTCACTATTTGGATGATGCGCGGTTTTATCGAGGATATACCCCTCGAAATCGAGGAATCCGCCTGGCTGGAAGGATGCTCCCGACTGGTGGGTTTCGCCAAAGTCGTGTTTCCCCTCGTAGCTCCAGGGCTTATAGCGACGGCAATTTTCTGTATAATCCAGTCGTGGAACGAGTTTACCCTGGCTTTTTTCCTGACCAGTTTCAATGCCAAAACCGTTCCGACCATAGTCACGTCATTTCTTTCGGTTACGGGTGTGCTTTGGGGTGAGATGGCAGCCGTGGGTATCGTCGCAATAACACCCATCATCATTTTTGCGTTCCTTATTCAGAAGCATCTAATTCGGGGTATGACTTTCGGAGCTCTCAAAGGCTGAATCGTAATTTCTTATGGAGGGAATCGTGGAAAAATTGAAAATAGCCATCATCGGCGCCGGTGTGTGGGGAAAAACCCACGCGTACCTGTACATCGAACATCCGCAGGTGGAGCTGGTCGCCATCTGCGACAAGGATAGGGAAAGGGCTGACGCTTTTGCCAAGGAATTCAAGCTGGAAAAGACCTTCTACGACCACAAGGTCATGCTGAAGGAATGCAAGCTCGATGCCGTGGCCATCGTCACACCCGATTTCGCCCATGCGGACGCGGCATTTGATTGTGCGAATGCGGGTATCGACATGCTGATCGAGAAACCGCTCGCCACTACCTATGCAGACGTGGTCCGTATCATGGAAGCGGTCAAGCGGAATAAGGTGCGCGTGATGGTGGATTTGCACAACCGTTGGAACCCTCCGGTGGTAGTTGCCAAACAAAGCCTGGATTCGGGCGAGTTGGGGAAACCCATCAGCGCGTACTACCGGATGAACGACAAGCTGTGGGTAGCCACGGACATGCTGCCCTGGGCGGCAAAATCATCGATACTCTGGTTTCTGGGTAGCCATACGGTGGATACCCTCCGCTGGTTCTTCAACGACGAGGTCGAATCGGTATATTCGGTTTCGAGCAAGGGCGTATTGCAAAGTCTTGGTGTCGATACGGAAGACGTTTTCCAGAGCATCCTGAAGTTCAGGAACGGAGGCATCGCCACAATAGAAAATGGCTGGATAACGCCCAACACCAGCCCTTGTATCAATGACATCAAATTCAACCTGACCGGCAGCCGTGGCATGATCAACATCGATCTTAGCAACAGCCAACTGATCGAACGCTTTACCGAAAAGGAAAGTGACCGTCCGGACGTCTTGGTCCGCCATTTCCTTCATGGCAAGGCCAAAGGTTTTGCGTATGAGAGCATCCGCTCCTTCATAGACAAGATCGTGAGCGGCGAGGATTTTATCGTGAGCCTTGAAGATGCGGCGAATACCTCGCTTGTAATTCTTGCTATCCTGGAGTCCGCCAAAACCGGGCAAGTGGTGAAAGTCAGATATCTGGACAGCAAGTAAAAAAATGTCCCCGCCGGTTTGAACCAGCGGGGACGGCCGCGTTTTCCGCGGGGTGCTTCGTGGATTGACGGAATGCGCGTGGTATTCCGTCGGCCCACTAGAGGGCCAGGGCCCCCGATTTTGATGCCTTCATGCTGTTTGCCTCCTTCTCCGCCCATGCATGGGGTGGAATGTTTTTACCGGCACCCTGAATATGCACCCGATGAGGCTTTCGGCCAAGCTACAGCTTGAATGAAACTGATTTTTCCGTTTACACTTATTTCGTGGTATGCCACTATGCATGCCATAGGAATATGCGTGCGATAGGGCAATCCTGCACATCGCCAGCGACAATTGATTTTCAAGGAGGCGCCAGATGATTGCATCCACACTTTTTACCACCACCACACTATACGGCGCCGCCTGAGCCCCGAAGAACGCCCCTCCGTCTGATAGACCTTTCCTTCCCACGGGTTCCTCGAATCACTCAGCCGGATGTGTCCATTCATCCCACGAGGAACACTAATGTCTTACGTCAACGCAGACCGACTACTCCCGCCGCAGCTCCTTCGCGAAATCCAGAAATACGTGCAGGGCTCGCTCGTCTATATTCCCCGCCCAAGCGACAACCACCTGGGCTGGGGCGCCAAAAACGGCACCCGCGAAGCCCTGGACCGCCGTAATGCTGAAATCCGTGCATCCAAGCAACGCGGTATGGGCATCGATGAGCTCGCCGACGCTTGGGGCATCTCGCCGGATGGTATACGGAAGATCCTGTACGGGAATAAAAAATCCTCCCCGGTCATGTGACTCAGGGGGGCGGTGGGGTATTTGGCAAAATCATTTCGGTCGAATTCGACTGGATTGTCGAGTATTTCTTCAACTCGCAATTCGTTATTCCTTAATTTTCCCCCATCGGGCCATCAATACTCGATAACTCTTTATAAAATGACGAATAAAGTAAAAACAGATATCCGCATTATTTCTAATAATACAAGAGATATGGACCAATACTTGCTGTAAAGCAAGTATTCAGGTCCTTAGGCAGGGCGGCCGATACTCGTAAAGTAGTTCCATGCCCAAAACGGGCCTTTGTTGGTGAACGTATAGGAATGGAACTTGCTCTGCATTTTCATTTTTTGATGGTCTGATTTGTCCGCAATCCCTGCGGAAGGTGGTGGCGATGAGGTATTCGAGGTGGCTTCTGAGTGCGGCAATAGCCGCGGTGATCATACTGCTCCTTTCAACCTGCGATTTATTCTCGGTTGGCTTGGGTAGCAAGGTTGACCTGAACCCACCCACGGTAAAAATCATCGAACCCGTGGATAACTCCTATGTTTCGGGTGTGGTTACCCTGAGGGGTACCGTCGAGGACGATATCGGCGTACAATCGGTCAGGATCACCATCGAGATCGACGGTACGGTTTTTCGTAGCGTAGATGCCATAATAGAAGGCAATACCTGGACCGCAGAGCTGGACACCACCGCGACAGCAGACGGGTCGGTATCCAGTCGGGTCCTTGACGGGTCCCGCGTAATCAGCGCCATCGCCACCGATAAATCCGGGAAAAGCCTTACCGATAGGGTCAATGTCAACTTCGATACCTCCGCGCCCACAGTCCTGGTCTCCGTTCCCCAAGCCGCCGAAACCGACAAGTACAATACCAAGATAGTTTTTAGGGGGACTGTATACGATCCTTCTCCGCTGAATAAGGTAGACGTCGTCATCTATGGCCCCGATGGTGCCGAAAAGTATCGCGAGACTTCCAAGAACACGGCGAGCTGGACGGTTACCGTCGATCAGAACGATATCGACCTGGACAACGGCACCTATTCCTACGCCGTGTACGCCAGCGACAGGGCCGGTAATACGAACGGCCACATCTATCATTCCGAAGACATGGCCGCGCTCTTTGGCAGCACCATCTCTGAAGAAGATATCGGTCCGATGGACCAGGGTGAGGCGGATGCGAGCCTTCCCGGTGGATTCACAGCAGCCCAACTCGAAGCCTCCCGGCGCTATCCGCCCAATGCTGATCCTGCCCATTCAGCCCGCGCGGACTTTATCATTGACATGAATACCGACAAGCCCACCTTCTCCGTGAGCGTACCGTCGGATTCGCTTTCCGCCGCCGAGAACGTCGTCGGCTCCGGTGCGAGTGTTATCGGTGTGGTGGAGGACGACAAGGGTCTGGACATGAATACCCTTGTGGCGACGATTACACCCCAGTCGGGTGGAGACTCCATTGCTTTCAATATCAGCTTGCAGGGTACCCAGGGGAACCTGGCCTACAGCGTCAACTTTCCGCTCAAGTCAGGCGGGCTTGTTGCCGGTACCGTCATACCCGATGGAACCTATGACTTGGTACTATCCGTCAAGGATCTGAATGGACTGGAAGCCAGTACTAATCCGATTGGATTCACCATCGACGGCTCGGTGCCCATCATCGGCAGCGTGACGCCGGATAATGGGTATATCGCGGTTGATACTCCGGTACAGGTGAGCGTGTCCGTATCGGACGACAACGGCATCCAAGGTGTAATGATCGGACTGGATGGGGAAGCCCTTGCCGCTGCGACCTTGGCTACCGGCACCGTGAACAGCGGCACCTGGACCGCGAACGTCAGCGTTCCTTCCGCAGAATATACGAGTTCGGTTTCTGTGCGAGTGGAAGCAACCGATACAACGGGCAAGACCGCGCGTCTTGTCGTTCCCTACAACATAGACTCCGAAAGCCCTGTTGCGGAAATCATTTCCCCGGATCTATCGGTTTCCCAGAATGGGATCATACAGCTCAAAGGGGCAACCCGGGACAATACCAACAGCATCGCATCCCTGTCCATCACCGTGAATGGGGTCTCGCAACCTGTTGCCGAATTGTTCGCCTGGTCCGTCAACGTGGATACCAGATCGTTCACGGATGGGACCACCGTCCCGATCCAAGTTGTCGCGATGGACAACGCCGGAAACTCGACGACACTGGACAGGCAGTTGATAATAGAGCAGGTATCGGATGTGCCCGTACTTACCCTATTCAATCTGGACGATTCCAATTCGTCCGAGAGCTTCGGAATCAGCCGTAACCAGATGGCCACGAGCCCGGTTATCCGCGGAAGCATTGCGGATGACGATGGCATAGCCGCCGTGGATATGGATATTGCCCTGTACCGGAATGAAACGGCGCTTCCGGTCGAAGATCTCATAATCGGCGGGACGCCCAAATTACGGACTTTTTCCTTCACAGTTCCGGTCGACGTGGGTAAGTACCGTCTGGTCATTTCGGTGAATGACGATATCAGCGCGAAATTCGGCGCGGCGGTGGCAACCGATTCCACGACAGTCTGGTTTGCTGTGGACAAACTGGCTCCCGCTACCCCCGTGCTTGCCGGATCAAGCGATCTTCAGGATGCGAGTTCCTATGGCAGTCCGGGTTCGAGGCTCATCCTCAACGTATCAGATGATCTTGGTATTGATATGGTGATAGTAACCCAGTCAAAAGATGACGGCGGTGCATACGAGATATATTCCAGGTCGAATCTGAATACCCCAACGTACACCCTCGATGCCATTACCGCTCCCGCCCTCCAGAACCTCCCCTACAATGAGGTGGACGATGGAGTGTACCAATACCTCATTACCGTCACGGATTATGCGGGGAAATCAACTACCCTTGCACGGCAGCTGATAATCGATACGACAGCCCCTGTCATCAACATCGGCAATCCAGGCGCGGGCGAATGGATCCGCGGTACCTCGATGGGGATTACCGGCGGTGTAAGCGAGGCTCGGGGTATAGCATCGGTCAGCTGGTCCATTGACGGGACTAACTGGAATGCAACCAATGGTACCTCATCGTGGAATGCGACGGTGCCCATCGATTCCTTGACCGAGGGTTCCGGCAAATCCCTGATGATAAAAGCCCTTGACCTTGCGGGCAATATCAGCGAGCGATCGGTAAGCTTCGGCATCGACCAGGCCGACCCGACCACGTCGGTGACAGCGCCTTCCGGCGCCACCGCTGTTTTCACGATCGGGGGTACAGCCCTGGACGGCAACGCCATCAGTTCCGTGGTAGTCACCCAGATCAAGGACGGGGCTCCGGCCAGTCAGGTGGAAGCGTACCGGTTGGAATCGATCCAAAGCTCGGGTACCCCCAAGTCGCACACGTGGACAAGCGGCAACCTGCCTGTTGGTGGTGTAAGTACCGGTACCTATACCTACACGGTTACGGTTACCGATCTTGCCGGCAACCCACGCACCTATGCCGATGCGGCGACGGTAGCCATCGACCTGACTCCTCCGGAAACGATCATCACCGATCCCTCCGTAAATCCCGCCTCCCTATTCGGCAATTCCTACGAAATACGCGGGACGGCGAGCGATACCGGTCCTTCCGGCATTGCCCGGGTGGACTACCGGGTCCGTAACAACCAGACGACAATCTGGTCTGCCTGGACCAGCGCATCCGGGACAGCGAGTTGGAGTAAATTGTTTACCCTAACGGGTGGTTCCGGTCTTGGTGAGGGTTCTTTCATTCTTGAGGCCAAAGCCTATGATGGCGCCGGCAATGCCGATCCGACACCGGCTGTGCTGGATTTCTATATCGACCAAAACCTGCCGACAATCAGCTCGGTCAACGGCGTGGGCAGCTTCTCGACCATCAACGGGAGCCGTTATACCGCGACCGGTTTTGGCCTGACCATGACCGCAGCGGATACCAACGCGCTGGCGGGTTATACCCTGCGGCAGAAGCGTGGCGCCGCGGGCGAGTGGAAGGATATTGCGACCGACTCGGTCCTTACCGGTACCAGCCAGACCTGGACGGTGTCGGACCTTCCGCGCAATCCTGCTTCGTTGGCCGATCAAGATCTGACAGACGGACTCTACACCTACGTGCTCAGCGTGAAGGATGCGGCTACCCGCGTTTCCGAAACGTCCACGTGGACGGTAACCTTCGACGCGGCAGACCCCGGCGCCTCTATCCTGACTCCCGGTGCCAACGAGATTGTCTCCACAGCCAGCATAACCACAACCGGTACCGCGACCGACGGAGAAGGCAGTGGCGTGTCATCGGTGTACTACACACTCGGCACCGGCGATCCGGATGCCCTTCTGAACGGGACGACCAATTGGAACGGTTCCATCGTCCTGGGTGCTGAGGGTGCCAAAACCCTGAAAGTAAGGGCCATGGACTTCTACGGCAATTATTCCTCTGTAGAAACGGTCAGCTTCAACCTGGACCTTACTCCCCCAACCCTCGCGGAGACCGCGGTGGGTACGGATCCCCAAAGGCGTCGCAGCGTTGATTTCCTTCTCTCTGGAACGGCTTATGACACCAACGGTTTGAGGACCTGGGACGACCCCAGTTCCGGACAGGGTGGTATCGACGGTGTGCTGGTGCCTTATATAGAGATTACGGTTGACACCGGTACTCCGACCAAGGTGACCGTCAATTCCGATCAGACCTGGACCTTTCCCTATATTGTTCCCGCCGACCATTCCAAGGATGGCGACCATACCTTCACGATCACCGCTACCGATGTTGTGAACAAGCCAACTACCATCACCCGACTGGTGACGGTGGATTCGACAAAGCCGGTAATCACGATCGACGGTGTCGTTTCCGGCCTGAACACCACCACAAACAAGGTTAACGGCCAGATAGGCTTCCGTTTTGGCGCGGCCGATACCGGTGTAGGGATTGAAAAGAATGGCGGCGGGCTGTATGTCGCTTATTACACGGTGGTGGCAAACAATGCGCTTGTGGCTCCGACTTCTGCGGAGCTCGCCGCATGGACGGTTATCACGTCCGCCTCCTCCAATTTCAGCTTTACGTACAATACGGCGATGATCGATTTGGAGGCGCCTGGCGGCTATGATGGCGATGGGCCCTATGACCTGTATATTGGCATACGGGACGCGGTGACCGGCGGTACGAACATCCCGAATTTCCAGACGGCTAAATACGATCTGGAGGTTGACCAGACTTCCGATTATCCGGTCATTACGATCGACAATCTGGAAGAGACAGCCCTGACCAATGACGTGAACGGGTTGGGGCAGAATCCATCCATCCTGGTGACTGTTGCCGACGACGATTTCGTCGACGTCTCTACCTTGCTGTATCGGATTGACATAAATAACGACGGAGATTTCGAAGATACCCTCGACTTCTGGAACGGGACACAACTCACACCGGACTTGGATACCCTTGATAAATGGGAGAACGAGGCGGTCTGGTATGCTTTTGACGAGATTCCTACCAGCGACAAATCCCTGGCCCAGGCAAAAATACTCCTGGCCAATTTTCCCCAGGGCGTGTTCCGCATCCAGTTGACAGTCACGGATACGGTTGCGGGTGCCTACTCGACGACCTTGTCACCCATCGTGCGTTTCTCGGTGGACTACGGTCCACCCACCATTTCGGTGACTTCCCCGCTTTCCGGCACCTATAATTCGAACCTGACTCTCAGCGGTACGGCGACGGACGCGCTCGGTGTGATCAGCGTCAAGTACAGTTTCGATAATGGACTCACCTACACGACGCTGTACGACAATGTTACCGGAGCCACCAATGTTCCCATCAGCACCTCGATGGACATCAGTGCCATTTCCACCGGCGAATATACCTTGCAGATAGTCGCGACAGACAAGGGTGGGTATACGGCAACCCAGCAAATACCCATCACTATCGACAAGACCGTTCCGACAATAACATTCCTGAATCCCGCAGCCTCCGATACGCTCAACGGTACAGTAGTTACCGTTTCCGGCGAAGCCCAGGATAACCGGCTTGTTGGTGCGGTATTCCTCTGGCATGGGCTAGTCGCTGATTCCGATCCGGCACTTCCCTCGCGGACCGCTCCGGATACCTATACCAATGGCGAGTATGTGAAATTGGTGGGCAAGGGTGTCTGGAATGCTACGATCGATACCACTGCCCAGACTGCCACTGCGACCAACGCTTACCGTATACGTGTTGTCGCCATCGACGATATTGGCAACGTGGGTATTCCCGTAGACCGCCCTGTGACCATTGACCAGGCGAGCGACAGGCCGTCCATCGATTTCTCCAATCTGGACCTTCTTACACCGAGCCGGCTCGGGACCGGGGCGCGCATTATCGGCACGACCTCCGATGATGACGGAGTGGACAAGACCTACCTTCAAATCCGTATCGACTATAACGGAGATGGCGATTACTCCGACGGCGCGAATGAAGCGTGGAAGTGGGTATCCAACAGGCCAACGGCCAATTCACTGGTCGTTTCCTGGTACCACACGGTTTTCCCTGTCGGCATTGCGGAGACCCAAGGAAAGAAACACGTCCAGGTGCGTGCCTTGGATATCAACACTACCGTTTCGAACAAGTCGGTTTTCGACAATTTCCTGCTGAGTGATGACCTGGGTACCCCCCTCGCTGGTTATACCTGGAAGGAAAGCAGTTCGGTGGAATTCTTCATCGATTACGGACCGCCTACCCTGACCCTGACAGCACCCTCATCCGGAACCAAGTTCAACGTAAACCAGTTTACCATCACGGGCACGACCAATGATGGCAACGGTGTGGATAGGGTCGTCCTTTGGACAGACGATGACGGCGACCAAATCCAGGATCCGGGAGAAGCCATCGTCATTGGATGGATAGATGCAAACCTTGATGGCCTCAGGTCTGCCGGAGAAATTGGTCCCCTCAACGGAACCGCCGCGACAGGACCCATTTCCATCGACGATTCAGTCTATGCCATAAACCAACTCGTCAGCGGACTGACCGACGGCGTCAAGGCCGTCCAGGTTACGAGCTACGATACTGCGGATGCGGCGTCCGTGCGGGATTTTACCGTTGTCATCGATACCACCGCGCCAAGCGCGTCGTTCAACACGCCGGCAGCCGGCGTAACGGTGAACGGCACGATCACGGTATCCGGTTTGGCGAGCGACAATTACCAACTCGCCAACATCCTGTACTCCGTAAAACCTTTGGGTACGACACCGGTCTATCCGGCCGATTATACAGCCCTGAACCAGACCTATTCGTGGTCCTTCAGCCTGGTGACGAGCGGCTTGCTTCCTGGTTCCAACGTGATCCATATCCTCCCCATCGACTCGGCCCAGAACTATCCCAAATCCGGTGCCGACCCCGCACCGTATACCCGCACCATCATTGTCAACCAGGAAAGCGACCGGCCTCTGATCCAGGTGACGAGCATCAACGAGACGGGGACGGCACTCTTGAACCTGCTGCCTGGTGACAAAATAATTACAGGTACGGTCCAGGACGATGAAGGAGTCAATGCCGGCAGCATACAAGTGCGGATACTCTCATCCGATGGTCTTTCGGTTGTTCAGGATTGGACAACCGTTACGGGTCCGCCTACGGGAAATTCGACCTTCGTTGTCTGGAACCATGTGCTTGCCTTGGGCGACGGAGTTTACCGGATCCGTGTCCGGGCCTACGACACCAATTCAACAGCCGCATCCTATGACTCTGCCTATGCCCAATACGGATACGACGACCGCTTCGAAGTCTTCATCAAGGACAACGGTGGTGTGCCGAATGCCAACGATGATGACGGTGTCATCTTTGCCATAGACACGGCCAACCCGGTCATAGAAGTGACCGGTCCTGCCCAGAACTATTTCTCAAACGCGGAAATTCCTTTCTCGGGAACCGCGTCGGACGGTTCGGACATCAAGACCCTTACGGTTGCATACCGCCTGCAGGGCGTCACGGATTACACTGCCCTGGCTGTGACCGGCACAACTTCCTGGTCCGCTTCATTAAGCGTCGCGGCCCTCGCGGACGGGGTATATGATTGGCGCGTCACTGCGACCGACAACTTCGACAAGAGCTCCATCACCGACAGGATTTTTACGCTGGATAGGACCAAGCCCGAGATTTCCATATCCAACCCGGGTGTGGATTCCATTGTCAATGGATCCCTCTACATCGATGGCTCTGCCACCGATAAATGGAAGACATCGGAGGATGGTTTCCAGATTACCAGCGTCCGTGTTTGGATGGGCGCTTGGACAAGCGGCGGGACTGTCGAACCCGTACCGCCAGCTGTCACCGCATTCCATGCAAAGGCCGACACGGGTAATCCGATCCATGACAGCTCGAATTGGAAGGAACTGAATGGAACCAACAGCTGGAATTACCGCTTCAATTCGACGGTTCCCGTGGTCTCCGGTACCTACTCAGTATTCGTCGCAGCCTTTGATAATTCCGGCAACGTGTCCACCATCACGAAGCGGCGCATCTATATAGATCAGACGACCAATCTGCCCTCGGTGTTCCTGACGACGCTGTTGCCGGGATATCTTACCGGCACGGTGGACTCCGCTACCACGACGTCCTTTACCGATGACTTCCTGTCCGGGTCCGGTGTTGTTTCCGGCTGGTATGTACGGTTCCGTACGACCGGTGCCATCCGAAAGGTAACGGGACTTACCGGTTCAACGGTGAGCTTCACGCCGATGCTTTCTGCAGTGCCTGCGGACGTGTATGACCTGCTTCCGAACATGCTCGGATTCCCGAGTTCTGCCGAGGGTGAGGTTTCGGATGACGATGGTGTCGATGACACGACCATCCAGA
>CAXNJE010000069.1:0-15896 GCA_964202565.1 Breznakiellaceae bacterium
GCTGTCTGGATTTCAACTGACTACTCGTTCCGGAGCGAGGGAACAGCCATTATCCTTTCCAGATTGAAAACGAATCTATCAGGTGCTATTTCAGTACCCGCTGGAATCACGGATATCGGAGAACTGATCTATGATTCAAGTAGTGATTATACCGCTTTTCAAAACTACTCCCTGATAACCAGTATTCTTTTACCCCAAAGCATTCAAAGAATCGGCCTGTACGCCTTCTATGGCTGTACCGGCCTGACGAGCATCACCATCCCGGCGGCGGTCACCAGCATTGGCAGCGCTGCCTTCTATGGCTGTACCGGCCTGACGAGCATCACTATCCCGGCGGCGGTCACCATCATTGGCAGCTCTGCCTTCTCTGGCTGTACCGGCCTGACGAGCATCACTATCCCGGCGGCGGTCACCAGCATTGCTGTGTATACCTTCGCTGGCTGTACCGGCCTGACGAGCATCACTATCCAGGCGGCGGTCACCAGCATTGGCAGCGCTGCCTTCTCTGGTTGTACCGCCCTGTCGAGCATCACTATCCCTGCCGCGGTCACCAGCATTGGCAATTCAGTTTTCAATGGATGCGCACTTCTGGCCACCGTCACCATCATGCCCACGACGCCGCCGACCTTGGGGTTGACAGCCTTTACCGGCTTACCGGGTGGGTACCAGCTCAAGGTGCCTGTGGGCACGGTGGGGACCTACCAGGCAGCCACGAACTGGAGCACCTGGGCGGCGAATATCGTTTCGCAGTAATGCAAGAACTTAATTGGTAAGGAGGAAAGTATGGTAGTTGGAATCAAAGATCTTACAGTAGAGATGGAGATCAAGACTAATGGAATGGAGCTTGACGTCCGTAGTAATGACGGTAAGCACCTGGGTGACTGCTATATCACGAATACAGGACTGACTTGGTGCGAAGGGAACACCCAGAAAAGAAATGGAATTAAAATTTCATGGGAGGAATTCATCACGGATATGAAGTCCAGAAAGACTGTACCCAAAAACAAGGCACAAATTGCCAAATCCCGCAAATCGATAAAGAACTCTTGATGCACACTTGGATACAACCCTCTCGATGCTATCGTTGTCCGGCCCACATGGATTGTTCCGACGATAAAGGAGATGAACCTTATGATACATTCCGTTTATGACCTTATTTCCGCTGGGAGCCTACTTGGGATCCATGAAGGCATCGCCGACGCGCTGAAAATTGATGACGGCATAGCGGAAGGTAAGGAAAAACCTTACGGAGTCCGTGAATTCCCAGATTGGAAGATAGAAAAGGATGCAATAGAAAAAGCACTATCAAAACGGGGCATTCCCTTTATCCCATTAATATTCTGACCTACCCATGGGCGTCTGACTCTAACGTACAGACCCACTGCAGGTCCTCGCCTCTTTCGTCCCCCACGGCGAAGGAGGCTTTCTTTCTCGCCTTCCATCCTGAAGCGCTTCAATGCTATCCTCCGATACCAGGTTTACGCCAATCCGCCGCAGGTTGTCGTCGACCGCCTGGAACAGTTCGCCGGTTGCGCCGACTGGTCAAAGGGCGTCGCCCGGATACGCTGCCCTGATTGCGGGCATTCGTATTTCCGGCCCTTCTCGTGCAAGGTTTTCCACCTCTGTCCATCTTGCGACCAAAAACCTAATCGTGGACTAAAGCCCGAATCGTGGACTAAAGCCACGATTCGGGACGCGGTTTAAGCTGACGCAGATCGCGCAGCTTAACCGCGTCGACACTGCTGTACGCTGAATATCTGGCTGAGGATCTGCTTCTTGATTTGCCGCACCGCCAATTCGTGTTTACAATCCCAAAAATCCTCAGACCTTACTTCAGAAACGACAAACGCTTGTTCGGCGAGATATCCCGGTTGATTTTCTCCTTGCTGTCTGAGTTTTTCTCTCTCTCAGCCGGGCAAGAACTGCTCGGTGCCATGGTCGTGAGCTACCAGTCCTTTGGAGAATTCGCTCGATTCCTTTCTATGCTCCGCAATCCTGCTCCGCTTGAAAGCCGCCCTTTGTGGCGCTCATCGAATCGCGCCACATCCATGGCTTCGAGGTTCGGCGGGAAATCGCTCCAAGTATTCGCGATTTCTGTTCCGCCTCACCCTCACTGGCACGTCCTGGTATTGGAAGGCGGGTTCACCGACCGCGACCACTTCGTCTACCTTCCTCTTGGTGCCTGCGAGGGCATACGCAGGGTTTTGCAAGCAGCCATGCTGGCGCTATTTCTGCGCAAGAATCTTATCGATCAAGCCCGTGCCGGTATGTTGAAGTCATGGCAACACCTGGTCCGCATTCCCCAAGGAGTTCTACAAGGGCAGGACCGCGACTTTCAAGGGATTTGAGTTCGTAGACCAGCTGGTAGCCCATCTGCCGCCTCGCCGCCTTCAGCTTGTCCGCCGCTACGGATCGTACTCAGGCAAAGTCCGCAGGTCCCGCCACATCCCCTGAAATTCCTATCTTGACGGCCAGAATCCCGCGTACTACAGTCAGTCCAACCTGGCATTGCCGGGAATGTCGGCAGGAGCCGCCGGTTTGGTAGCGAAAAGCGCCGGATTGCGGGGAAAACCCGGTTTCCGGCAATAATCGACAAAAGCCCGCAATGATGGTTCCTATCGATAAAAGTTTGCGGAGAGTCTATGACTGCCCCAAAAAAAGGGATCGGCCGATGGCTGATCGCCGTTGCCGTGGCCTTCCTCGTGGCCGCGGTGATTCTTCTTGCGAGGCAAGCCACACGGACGGAGCTCGCCCAGGGCGGAAGCCCGATCCGCGATGGATTCGCGGTGGCCCGGGTGTCGGGCAGGCTGCAAGAGGTCGAAACGACCGTTTCGTCGACCGCCTACCCACCCCTGGTCGTGCAGAAGGGCATACCGGTGCGCTGGAGCATCAGGGCGGAGGCTGCGGACTTGAACGCCTGCAACGAGAAGCTGGTCTGCCCCGATTTCGGCCTGACGGTGCAACTCGTACCCGGTGTCACCATCGTGGAGTTCACGCCGGACCGCGCGGGCACCTTCGGCTACACGTGCTGGATGGAGATGATCAGCAGCACGATCCTCGTGGTGGAGGACCTCTCGAAGCCCCTGCCGATACCGGTGATCCCCCTCCTGCCCCCCTCCGCAGCGCGAGGATCCGTGCCGACCGGGGAGATCGCGATGGCACTTCAGGGATTGAATGGCCAGTCGGTCAGGCTTAAGGTGGAGCCGGATGGCTTCCATCCCGCCATCATCGTGCTGCGCCGGGGCATCCCGGCCATCATCGCCATGGAAGCGGGGGAGTCGCTCCCTCCTGGGGACGCCCTCATCGAGTTCCCGGGTTATGCACAAAGGATCGACCTGGCTTCGGGTAAGCCCGAGGCTCGTTTCGAGGAGATCGTCGCCGATTTCACCTTCAGGAAAGCCTCCGGCGCCGCATTGGGCTACGTCAAGGTCGTCGATGATCCCGCCGCGGTTGACCTCGAGGTGGTCCGGAGCGAGGTGGCCTCGTACCGTCCGGCCGGGGAGGCCCTCGCTCCCTGTTGCGGCTACTGAGCCACTCCTGAACTGATACCCCCCAGAATTTCTCGCCTTGACGGCAAAACTACCCCGAATTACAGTTAATCCAGTTCGGTTGCCCGAAATGATGGTTCCTGGCAACAAAGGAAGGGTGCCTGATGAAGAAGATCCCTGTGACTCCCCTCACTCCAGCGACTTTCCGCCCGTATGGCCGGGCCGTCATGCAGCAGGCCGGACCGCCGGAAATCCAGAACGCATTTATTGACTACTGGCATGATGTTGCGGATCTGTCCAATTTGGGAACCCTCGGCGTGGCTGGTTTCATGCGGGTCAAAAAGAACCCGCCGATACTCAGGACGCTGCAGAAGCTGCACAGGTCTGTCGAGGCTTACCTCACCCTGGATGGCAATGACAGTGTCGAATTTGTGGCTCTGCCGGGACCGGACGGCAAGCCCGACCTGGCCACCCTGGCGTGTTTTTCCCTGTCCGGCGGACAAGGCATAGTTGTCAGTCAGGGTGTCTGGCACTGCACGCCTTTTGCCTTGTCGGAAAAAGTTGACTTTGCCCTCATCCTGCACAATGATGTCATTTTCAGAAATGCCGACAAATCACTGGGCGTCGATCTGACTACGATAGAATATTTCACCTTGGAACAAGAAATCACCATTTAGCGGGGAGGATACATCAATGGGTATTTTGGACAAATTCAGTCTGGCGGGCAAGAAGGCCTACGTTACAGGTGCGTCCCGAGGGATAGGCAAGGTTGTCGCCATGGGGCTTTGCGAGGCTGGCGCGGATGTGGCGTTCATTTCCACCAAGCTGGCCGACGCTGTCGCGGTTGCCGAGGAGGCCGCCCGGCTGACCGGAGCCAGGACTATCGGCATCCAGGCCGATGTCAGCAAGCCGGAACAGGTAGACCGGATGATGGCGGAGATCGTAAAGGCTTTTGGCACCCTGGACATCGCCTTCAATAATGCCGGCATCGCCAATGCCAACATGAACGCCGAAGATATGAGCTACGAAGTCATCAATGAGATCATGCAGGTGAATTATATCGGCATTTTCCTCTGCTGCCAGGCTGCGGCAAAGATCATGATCCCCAAGCGCCAGGGCTCGATCATCAATATGGCCTCCATGTCCGCGCATATCGTCAATGTCCCGCAACTGACATCCAACTATGCCCCGACCAAAGCGGCCGTCGTGACTCTCACCAAAAACCTGGCCGCCGAGTGGGCGCCGCATAATGTCCGGGTCAACAGCATCAGCCCCGGATATCATATGACCGAGATGGCCAAACAGTTTACCGAAATGTTCCCCCCGTGGCTGGCACGCATCCCGATGAAGCGCTTTGGCGACCCTGCGGAACTGACCGGTGCGGTTGTCTTCTTTGCCAGCGAGGCTTCCAGCTACACGACCGGGGCAGACCTGATCATGGACGGCGGGTATACGCTCTGGTAGCCCTTACTGATTGATTACCGGCTTCAAAGCCGTTTGGCTTTTGCCAGACGGCTTTGGCCAAGCGGCCGGTGAGCATTTCCCCGTATCATGTATGAGAACACTCAGAACCATCCAACCAGGCGCGATCTATCACATTACGGCCCGGGCAAACCACAAGGAGAAGGTGCTCAAGTCTCCAATAGCCAAGGACTTGTTCGTTGATACCCTGCAAAAGATGCGGCGCAAGCATGACTGTGACGTGGTCGATTTTGTGGTCATGGACAACCACATCCGTTTATTGCTCCAACCCCGGGGGGATTCTTCCCTGCCTGGTTACTCCATGTAGTCCCGAACCATGAGAGGCGCAGGCTTGGGGTCTGACCCACGAGAACTGCCACTCCCAGCTTACTGACCTGAACGAGCACTATGGCCTGGGAATGAAGGTTGGGTTTTTGTCCGGGCTCGTGGCGAAAGCTTTGGTTAAGAAATAGTAGTATCAGCTATTCCAAGGGTTTATTTGTTGCCTAGACCAGCGAGTGCTGCTTCGTCCAGTATTCCATTGTAGACGTAAAAATAGTCGATCATGCCGGCGAAGTACCGGTCCTCGCTGTCCCAGGTACCGATATTGAACCGCTCCAGCTTGATGGGCTGTCCCCGGGCGTTCTTCCGGGTGTAGATCTTTTTTCCGTCAGCATAAATGTCCACGGTCTTGTTGACCAAGTCACAGACGACTGCTACCGTATACCAGATGCCATTCTTGAAGGCAAAATTCGGCATGTCCTTGATATCAGTCCCATCAAGCGTGAACTCAAGGGTTTCTCCATTCAATGCAAAATACAAGCCGTTCTTGGCGAGGCCGTCGTTTTGCAGGAAAGCCTGCCGGTATTTATCGGAGGTGGATTTGAATCGTACCACGAAGCTTGATTGATAAAGGTACTCTGGATCAGTTGTGGTCAGGTGGATACGACTGGTTTTTCCGTTGAATGCGCCAATGCTTGATCCGTCCCGTCCCTTGCTTAGAGCAATATCCGTGACTTTGGTTTCAAAGCCGTCATCAGCCTCGTTGGACACCGTATTATCAAAATTATAGATGAGTACCGGGGTCAGGTTGGACTTGCCCTGCCATGCCACATTCAGGTTTATGGTGTCGCTTGTAACAGTGGCTGAAGGTCTCGGCGGCATTGCGTTGCCCGCCGACAGTTTCACGTCGCCGATGCCTGCATCGCTCAGGCTAACGAAGGGTTTCTGGCGGATGCCTTTTGCCAGGGCATATTGGCTGGCAGCATCGGGAAGCCATTTTGCCAGTTCACCGGCAGTGACGGTCCTGTCTTGGTCAGAATCGGCTGCACCAGACAGCCCTTCCAGCAGGAAACGGGAAAAAACACCATGCGCACCGCCGGTGTCCTCGTACGAGAACCAGCCAGACTGGGTGGCATAGAATGCGTTCAGCGCCCCGGTTTTGGCCGCCGCATCTCCGCTGACGCCGATTACCGACAGGCCCTTGCTTGTAGTGACCGTTTCCTTGCAGGCATCAATCATGAAAAGGACGTTGCGTTTGCCCTTGGCCATAAGTAGGGTGTTAATGGCTGCCAGGGACATGGTTGTGTCGGCGAGACGGTTTACGCTGGCGTCCAGTGGCAGGATTCGGGCATCGCCTGCGGGGTTTGAATAACCGTGCCCGGAAAAAAACACCAAGATCGTATCACCGTCGGTCGTGAGTTCCGATAACAGTGCCAGGCGGTTCTCAATGTTGCCGCGTACCGGAGAGTCCGGTCCTCGAAGGTCAAGCTCATCGGTCATGGTGAAGACCTTGTCCCAGCCCGCAAGTGCTTTGGCCAGATCATGGACATCATTGCGGGGCGCGTTTAGGTCAACAATACCAGAGTCGATATAATCATTCACACCGATCAGTACCGCATAACGTTTTCCTTCAGCCGCCACTATGATAGATGACAGCATGAACAGGGTTACAAACAAGATTGAACATTTTTTCATGATCTTGAATTCTCCATTGAAAGGAGTGTATTGCGTTACGTTATTTTTGGCAAGTTCATCTGAAGCAGGACTGATTGTCGTCTATACTTTTGTCTTCAGGCATGGTTGGGAATGGGGTGTTCCATTTATAAAAAAAAGGAAGCAGAATTATTGGCAAATCCGGGAATAATCCGCAATCGTTTGAAGGAAGCGGTTGCGCTTTCCAGTCATTGTATCGAAAATAAAAAAGAAAAACCGTCAGGGCTGGAGCGGCAAATAATATCGAGTGCGTTGCCTTAGGACAACAGGCAACCCGGGTACTTGTCGGCAAACTGGAACTGCTTCGCAAAATATACTGAAAACAGAAAAGAGCTGCTTATCGTGAAACTGTCGGATTCTTTTTTTATCTTAATTATAAATGAGCTTCTTTCAAAAGTCTAATGCAGCGTAATTTTCTATAAAGGACAGGGACCTACGGGTCATGGTAAGATTTGGTTACTGAAGCCAATCGCCATGATACGGAGGGACCCTGTCCATGAAGAATCTTATAGAAATACTTGGATCAACGCAAATGCTCTTGGGTATCAATTTTGATCCCGAACTGCTTTTCGAGGAACGACTGACTTCCGAGCACCGCGGTTTCCTGGCACTCCTACGCATTGTCGAAGAGTTTTTGCCCCTTCTGGACACGGGATACTCAGGCATGGGACGTCCCCGTTGCGCGGATGTACCCATCTTCCGCGCCTATCTGGCAAAGAACTGCTTCCAGATTGACAAGAACAATCTTCTGAGACAACGACTGCTTGGCGACAGCAACCTCAGGAAGATTTGCGGATTCCGGAAAGTACCCAGTGAGGCGACCTTCTCCCGGAGACTGGCCGAATTTTCCCGCAAGAACCTGCCCACTTCCACGCTGGCACGCCTGGTCCGCGAATATCATGAGGGCAGACTGGTCCGCGTCATCGCACGGGATTCCACCGCGATCTGCGGGCGCGAAAAGGCACAGAACAAGAAGAGCGAAGTAAAGACCAAAAAGCACAAACGGGGCCGTCCGCGGAAAGGCGAGGTACGGGAACCGAAAGAATCAAGACGGGTGACCCGCCAGCTACGTCAGGGTCCAGGTAAATCCTTGGCGGAGCTGGATAAGGCTTGCAGCTGGGGATGCAAGAAGAACAGCCAGGGTAATTCCCAATACTGGAAGGGGTACAAGCTCCACTTGGATGTCACCGAACAGGGTATTCCGGTCAGTGCCTGCGTGACGGGGGCGAACGTCCATGATTCCCAACTCGCCATCCCCTTGGAAAAGATGACCGAAAGGCGCGTCACTCATTTGTACAGCATGGCAGATTCAGCGTACGATTTCCCTGAACACCGCCTCTATGTCTGTGGCAAGGGGCGTATTGCGGTGATTGATCCGAATAAGCGCAGGAGTTCCGAAATAAGGGAACTCGGACCGCTGGAGAGGGAACAGTTCAAGGCCAGGACTGTGGTAGAGAGGGCCAATTCCCATTTGAAGGATCATCTGTTGCCTGCAGCCTTGTATGTGAAGGGCCATGACAAAGTCAGCTTTGTTCTGCTCATGGGTGTACTCTGCCTTGCGGCACTGAAAATCATGCAGTCGGATTTGATGCCGCCGGGCACGACCAGTCTGTTCTGATCAGATAATCATGAAGTGAACTTGAACACGTGGTCGAGGTCTGCCCGCCGCCCTACAAAAAACCACTTCTATCTGCTTGAAACTCAATTTTGACCTGATCAAAGCTTGGATCAAATATTGCTGTTAAGGATTTCCAGAGATATCATGATTTTCCTGTACCGTAGCAACGACTTTTGAAAGAAGCTCAAATGATTGAATATCTGGTCGATACTAATCGGTCTCCCCGCCGACTGTATGGCATTTGCGAAGGTATCCAAGCCTTCCTGGTCCTCCCTCGGCAATAATTCGGGCCCCCGGCCCTCGAAAATTCCCTAGACCATGGCCTCCATGGCGTTCTGCCTCTGCACCGCGATGCCGCGGCGGCTGTCTGCCATCAGGAGTAGATGGTCGCCCGGCATGATGCCGAACATGTCCCTGATTTCCTTGGGAATGACGATCTGCCCCTTGGGTCCCACTCGTGCGCTGGCCATGAAATACTGGCTTCTACTGGTATCTTTAGTATCCGTAGTGGCACTAGTAATACTTGTGCCACCACTTTGTCAAGACAAAAAGAAAACATCAAAGTCATATTACGATGATCCTGGACGCGTTTCCCTCATACTAGTCCGGAAGCCTGTTTTGTTTAGGCCGACGAGTTCCATCTGGAATATTTCCTATCGCCTGTTTGTGGATTATACTCTCCCCATGGAACGATACGGATACAACGGCAGGATTGCCATCGTGGACCTACGGACGGGTACGACGGAGCTTCGGGTTTTGGATGAGGATACGTACCGAATCTACGGTGGTGGAGGCTTGCTGGGGACCTTCCTGCTCATGACCGAAACAGTGGCGAGGCTGGATCCTTTGGGTCCGGACAACCTGCTGATCTTCGCCTCCAGTGTCATCGCCGGTCAGGAGGCTCCAGGCCTGGCCCGGTTCAGCGTGGTCTGCAAATCCCCCCTGACCGGGGGTGTGGCGGAAACCCGCTGCGAAGGTCCTTTCGGCAGGTATCTGAAAGGTTCGGGCTTCGACGCCATCGCCGTCCGGGGCAGGGCGGACAGGCCAGTGCAGCTGGTGGCTGAGGCCGGAATCATCCGTATCGAAAGTGCCGAGGAGCTCTGGGGCCTGGATACCTTGGAAACCGTCGAGCGGATCCGGGGCAGGGCGGGCAGGCGCGACCTGTCCGTGGCAGCCATCGGCCCTGCCGGGGAAAACCTGGTGCGCTACGCCTCCATCGTGGCCGACGGGGGCATCCAGGCCCAGCGCATGGGCGTGGGTGCCGTCATGGGTTCCAAGAACCTCAAGGCCCTCACCCTGCTGGGCTGTTCCCTGCCACCCGTTTTCGACCCCGACCTCGTGGCCCGGACCAGCGCGGAGTTCGCGGCCGCCATGGAGACCAACACCCTTTCCCGCTGGCAGAAGGACGTGCCGGGTTTCTCCGCCTACGCAGATTTGTCGGACGTGGAGACCGCCTACATGGGCCGGGACAACTACCTGGCAGACGTGGACGAGAATCTGCCAACCCTGGCCCGGGACCGCTTTTCCGAATACTGCGTGGGAGACCTTCCCTGTCCCGGCTGCCCCAACGACTGCATCAAGATCATCGACCCCGACAAGCAGTCCTGCGCCGCCTCGGGCATCCACCAGGAGGTCACTGCCGCCCTGGGTCCCAACATCGGCAACAAGGACCTGCGCCTTTTGTTGGCCGCCAACCAGCTCTGCAACCGCCTGGGCCTGGATCCCGTCTCCCTGGGCTTTTCCATCAGCTTCGCCATGGAGTGCTTTCAGCGGGGACTGCTGAATCTGCAGGACACGGACGGACTGGAGCTCCGCTTCGGGAACGGGGAAGTACTGCTTCCCCTCATGGAGCGAATTGCCCACAGGCGGGGAATCGGAGACCTTTTGGCCGAGGGGGTCAAGAGGGCTGCGGAACACCTGGGTGGAGGAAGCGAAGCGTGGGCCATGCACGTGAAAGGTCTGGAAATGGTTTCCTTCGAACCCCGCACCATGACCAACCTGGCCCTGGGCTACGCCACCGCCCCCATCGGTCCACGCTACGACATCTGCGAGCACGACTGGGACTACGACGTAGGGGCAGGCTGGGACCACACCCTGGAACTTTCCCGCACCCTCGGCATCCTGCAGCGCATCCCCATGCAGTACGTGGGCGTGGACAAGGTACGGAACTACAAGGCCCTGAACACCA
Source organism: Breznakiellaceae bacterium (assembly GCA_964202565.1). Taxonomy (GTDB): domain Bacteria; phylum Spirochaetota; class Spirochaetia; order Treponematales; family Breznakiellaceae; genus SZUA-426. The sequence goes on from CAXNJE010000069.1 coordinate 10,751, forward strand.
TCTGGAGCGCCTGCGACGCCCTGGACCTCTGCGTCTTCGCCAGCGCCCCCACCCGGGCCCTCAGCCTGGAAATGATCAACAACCTCATCCGGGGCATCACGGGCTGGAAGACCAGTTCCTACGAGTTCATGCGCTTCGGCGATCGGCGCAACCACCTCATGCGCCTGTACAATCTCCGGGAAGGCCTAGGCGCCGCGGACGACCGCCTCCCCGAACGCTTCCATACCCAGAGGGTGGCCAAAGGCCGTCTGGCCGGCACCCTCCTGGACAGGGCCGCATTCTCAGCGGCAATCCTGTCCTACTACCGCATGATGGGTTGGGATGACCAAGGGGTTCCCTTAAAGGAAACCCTGGTGGACCACCACCTGGAGCGCTTCGCTGTATAAGGCTTGGGCTTAAGGATTGCCGAGAGCAATCATGAGCTCCCGTTGGTACGCGGGAATGTCATCAACTACTCTGCCCCAGACTCGGTTTCCATCCCTGAAGGCAGGTTCATCCAGCCAGATGCCCCCGGCATTTTCCAGGTCATCCTTGATACCCAGGCTGCCGGTAACTTTCCTCTGGCCGATAATTTTGGCGCTGGCCGCGACCCACCCGGCGTGGCAGATAAAGCCCAACACCTTTCCCGCATCGTCCATTTCCCTTACCAGGCGCAGCATCTCCTTGTCCCGCCGCATCCTGTCCGGTGCGAAGCCCCCCGGAACAAGCAAGGCCCGCAGATCATCGGCTTTCAGGTTCAAAGCAGAGGCCTCGCTCGTGGCTGTAAGCCCCCCGGACTTGCTGGTGTACGTATCGCCGGCCTTGGTTCCTATGACCAGCACCCGGTACCCCGCTTCCCGGACCCGCATCGCCACCGACCAAAATTCCAGGTCCTCAAAAAGATCGGCCACCAGGATGCCTACAGTCCGTTTTGGATCCAAACCGTTAATATTCATGCCATGCCCCCATTAACTAAGATCATCAAAGCAGGGCCTTCACGTCAATGTCCGGCGGAACCAATCGCGAAGGGCGGACGATACCTGGCCGGCAGTGCGGCATTGAACACATTGTTGCGGTCAGCTTCTGGTTGGACCTCACACAAAGTAAATCGATAGCTAACCCATTCGCGATAAGCCGCTAACCTTTCTTTGGTTTTATATATTCGACATAATCCTTAAGGAGTCTGACTTGAAAAGTAGCTTGCATAAAGCGGCCCGGGCATTGACCCTTGCCGCCATTGTGGTCTGTGCCTTATTCGGCACGGCCGCTGTTTCCGCCCAATCCACCAGGATCCTGCCGCGGGATGCGGTCTGGAGCTATGAGGATGGCGGCATGGATCTCGGTTCAGCCTGGCGCGCTTCTGGTTTCGCCGACTCGATCTGGAAGAAGGGCAAGGCTCCGCTGGGCTTCGGCGACGATGTCTCCGAGACCGACCCGAAACTGCCGATCGGCACCGTAGTCAGCTTCGGTCCCAATCCCGAAGACAAGACCCTGACCACTTATATGCGGACCGAGGTTGAGGTTGGAGACCTTTCCGCCTTCGACACCCTGAACGTCTACGTCCACGCCGATGACGGTGCCGTGGTCTACATCAACGGAACCGAAGCCTTCCGCAGGGGCATAGCCGACGGTGTTTCGGTATCCTATGCCACCAGCGCAAAGTTCAAGGCCAAAGAGGAAAACTTCACCATCCCCCTGACCCTTCTGAAGCAGGGCAGGAACGTCATCGCCGCCGAGGTTCACCAGGACGACGGCCAGAGCTCCGACCTCTGGTTCGAGCTGGGCCTGGTCGCTGTCTCCTCCAAGACGGCTTCCACCGCCGCTCCGAAATCTGCCGTGGTAATCGTGCCGGATCCCGCCGCCCCCCTGGGTGTCGTGACCAAGGCTGTCGCCACTCCCTTCGGCGACGCCAAAACCTCTTTCGGAATGACCTGGTACACGACCACCGCCTCGGACAGGAGCGATCTGCAGATAGCCGAGAAAAAGGGTACTGCTCCCGATTTCTCCGCCGCCAAGACCTTTTCCGGCGCGTGGTCTCTTTCTGAACATGCTCCCGGTGCCGTTATCCACAAGGCTACCGCAACGGGTTTGGTGCCCGGCGCGACCTATTGGTACAGGGCAGGGGACGCATCCCGCAAGCTGTGGAGCGAATCCGGCGTGTACCGAACAGCGCCCAAGTCCGGCGCCTTCACCTTTATCGATCTGGCCGACAGCCAGGCCAAATCCGAAGACGAGGCCATCCTTTCGGCCAGGACCTTTGCGGCGGCGACCGCGACCGTCCAGGATGCGTCATTCATGGCGATAAACGGCGACCTCGTGGATGTGGGCATGGCGGAACAGCAGTGGGATTGGCTCTTCGGACACGCGGCGCCGACACTCCGTTCGCTTCCCTTTGTTCCTGCATCCGGGAATCATGACGAGGACCAAGGCTCCTTCATCAACCATTTCAACGTAAGCTATCCCGCAAAAGCACCGGTGGTCTCGGGCGCCTACTATTCATTCGATTGGTCGAACGCCCACTTCATCGTGCTCAACACCAACGAGGATTCCCCTGAGTACGCGGACCTTACTCCCGCGCAGGTCGCCTGGTTCAACGAAGACGCCAAGGCCGCAAAAAAAGCCGGTGCCGCCTGGATCGTGGTATTCATCCATAAGGGCCCGTACACAACCTCCAACCATGCCACCGACAAGGACATGACAGATCCCAACGGTATCCGGACCAAGTTCGCTCCGATGCTGGACGATCTGGGTGTGGACCTGGTGTTGCAGGGCCACGACCACATCTACGCCCGGTCCCTCCCGATCAAGGATGGCACCGCCGTTCCCGCGGCCGTCCGTACCGAGACCGTTTCCGGTTCCAAAGTCCAGTATGCGGTCGATCCCCAGGGACCCATCTACGTGATCCCGTCCACCGCCGGCCCCAAGGTCTACTACCGTAACAAAAAAATTGACCCCTCGTACTTCAAGCTGTTCGCCGTCGCCGACGAGCAACATGCAGCCAAGTACGGCCCGGACCCCGCCGATGGCAGCCGCCCTCTCCGCGGTTCCGTCCAGAACTTCATGGGCATCACCATCGACGGCAAGAAGCTCACCGCCTTTACCTACGAGCTCGACGACAAGGTAAACGGGGGCAAGCCCTTCATCATTGATAGTTTCGGTATCATCAAGAAATAGACCTGCGTGGGGTCAGACCCCACAACCGCATCCTTGCAGAATCCCAAGGATGCGGTTAATGGCGAGACATGGAGATAGGGAAACCTATATTCTGGCCCGTAAGCTGTTGAAATGTCTTTAACCGATTACCAGCGTCAGGTTTGTCGTGTCCAGGCCATGGAACTTACCCAGGTCTGGCGCGACATGCTTAAGGAAGCGGACATCATCATCTCCATTCTACCGGAGGACCAGCTTGGCCACTGCGTCGTGACCCGGGATGGGGAATTGTTCAAGGGTGCACCGGAAGTACTCAAGGAGCAACTCGAGGCAGGTGAGATATTCTTTCAACCCGATACCATCCGCGGCTCGTGGCCCAGGGTCAAATCTCCGGCAACCAATGTATGATTGTCCCCATGCCATCCATCCTGGCATAGGATCAACTGCGCCTACATTTCGTCGCCGCTTTCTAGTTCTCTCTCCCTGCATGCAAAAACCCCGGAGTGGGTGTATGATAGGGCTAGTCGAATTCCAAGTATCGATAGGAGGAAGACATGAAAAAAATCGGAGTGAAGCTTTCACTCGCCCTTGCCGCGGCGCTGTTTGCGGCGTGCGCGGGTGCTCCGGAGCCGGCTAAAAGCACGGCTGTAAAAGACGAGGCGAAGGCAGCGGCCAAGGCTGCCGTGACAACGGAGGCACCGGCTCCGGCCGCTACGGCTCCCGCCGTGGAGGTTCCCGTCGACCCGCGCCTCAAATATACCGAGAATCCCGCCGTCCTGAGGATCATTGAAGTCTCGGATCTCCACGGGAAGTTCTTCCAGTACGACTTCAAGACGGGCCAGATGTCGGACACATCCCTTTCACAGGTATCCACTATCCTGAAGGAAGAGAGGGCCAAAAAAGATCAGGAGGTTCTGTTCCTGGACTGCGGCGACAACCTGCAGGGTCAGCCCATCATCTATTACTACAACTTCACCAAGACCGATGTTCAGAGTCCCTATTCGAAAATGATGAATTGGCTGAAGCTGGACGCCTCGGCGGTGGGCAACCACGATGTGGAGACCGGCCACGCCGTCTACGACAAGGTGCGCAAGGAGCTCAAGGCGCCCCTCCTTTCGGCGAACATCCTGGTGGACGGAAAGCCCGACACGCCCTATTTCCAGCCCTACGCCATCATCGAGCGCGGCGGCCTGAAGATCGCCGTCCTCGGACTTACCGAGCCCGCCTTCACCGCCAATTTCCCCAAGACCCTGTATTCGGGCATGCACCCGGTGAGCATGGTGGAGGCAGCCAGATACGCGATGCGTGTCATCAAGGATAAGGAGAAGCCCGATTTCGTGATCGGCCTCTTCCATTCCGGTGTGGACTGGTCGTATCGCGGTGCCAAGCGCGACGATCCCCTGAACGAAAGCCAGGCCCAGATCGTCGCCGAGACGGTGGAGGGCTTCGACCTCATCCTCGCCGGCCATGACCATCAGGGTTGGGATGGCAAGGGTTACGACCCGGCGACCAAGGCCAAGGTCGAGGTGAAGGGACCAGACGGAAGGATAGTGCCGATCTTCGGCGCCCTGGACGATGCCCGGGCCATCCCGATGATAACCGCCTCCCTCCGTTGGGACGCCGCCAAGGGCGTATGGGAGAAAAAGATCGAAGGGGAGCTGCGCCAGGTCAAGGGCGTTCCGGCCGATCCCGAATTCCTGGCCGCCTTCGACGGCGAGCTCAGGGAAGCCACGGACTGGGCCAACCGCGTGATCGGCAAGACCACGAAGCAGGTATCCGCAAGGGACGCCATGTTCGGTGATTCCGAATTCGTTGACGCCATCCATCAGCTGCAGCTTGCCCCCTCGAAGGATCCGAAGAGCGGCCTGGCGCCGGCGGACATTTCCTTCTGCGCTCCCCTGGACATGAGCATGGTCGTCCCGGCCTCCGCAGACCTGTCCCTCCGCGTGCGGGACATGTTCGGCCTGTACCGTTACGAGAATTGGCTCTTCACCATGAAGCTCACCGGCAAGCAGGT
>CAXNJE010000070.1:0-15737 GCA_964202565.1 Breznakiellaceae bacterium
GCGAGTTGGCAAAAAAGGCCGGCGCCCATTTCGTAAAGACCTCCACAGGTTTTGGTACCGGTGGCGCCACCTCGGAAGACGTCAAGCTGATGCGCAAGGTCGTGGGCGACTCCATGAAGATCAAGGCTTCCGGTGGAATCCGCTCCTACCACGATGCCATTGCCATGCTCGATGCCGGCGCGGACCGTCTGGGCACGTCCTCCGGTGTGGCCATCGTGTCAGAGCTGCCCGAATAAGGATCAAATTTCAAAACGGGTTTTGATAAAGGTTCTGAATGTTTTCATTGACCGCCCCCCATCCGGGGGCGTATAGTCATACAATTCCAAGGAGGAATCATGAAACGTTTTCTAATGTTCGTCTCAGCGTCTTTGATGGTCGTTTCCCTTTCGTTCGCCAGTGGCGGTGCGGATAAAAAAACCGCCGCTCCTGCCGCTCCCGCCTTCAAGGTCGGACTGGTAACCGATGTAGGCGGAATCGACGACAAGTCCTTCAACCAGGGTACCTGGGAAGGTGTTGTCCGTTTCGGTACCGAAAACGGGATGGTCAAGGATACGGATTACAAGTATCTGCAGTCTGCGGCCGGAGCCGATTATGTACCCAACCTTTCCACCTTCTCCGATGAAAAGATGGACCTGATCGTAGCCCCGGGCTTCCTGTTCAATAGTGCCATGGCTGAAGTGGCCGGCAAGTACCCCGCCCAGAAATACCTGATCATCGACTCGGTGGTGCAGGACAAGGACGGAAAGAACGTTCCCAACGTGGCGAATGCCGTATTTTCCGAGCACGAGGGTTCCTATCTGGTTGGTGTCGCGGCCGGACTCAAGGCGAAAGCCGACGGCAAGAAAATCCTGGGCTTCCTGGGTGGCATGAAGTTCGATCTCATCGAGCGCTTCCAGGCCGGATTCGAGCAGGGCGTCAAGGCCGTGTATCCCGAAGCCAAGATCCTCGTAGACTACGCCGGTGATTTCGGCGCTCCGGACAAGGGACAGGCCATTGCCCAGAAGCAGTTCAATGCGGGCGCCTACATTATTTTCCACGCCGCCGGCGGTACCGGAAATGGCATGATCAAGGAAGCCAAGGAACGTTCCGAAAAAGGCACGACCAGCTGGGCTATCGGCGTGGATAAGGACCAGTACGGAGACGGCATGTTCGGCGGCAAGTCCGCGGTCCTCACCTCCATGATGAAACGCGTCGATGTAGCAGCCTACGAAGTGGCCAAGATGACCAAGGCCGGCACTTTCCCGGGCGGACAGGTCTTGGTTTTCAACGTCAAGAATCAGGGCGTCGGCATCCCCGGAACGAACCCGAACCTTTCAGCTGATATAGTCGCCAAGGTTAAGGAATACGAAGCCAAGATCGCCTCGGGTGCCTTGGTTGTTTCCGAGAAACCCGCCCAGTAAGCAGTACTGATACCCGCCGCCCCAAGGCGGGTTGGTACATTGAAGTGAAGGGCTGTCCGCAAGGGCAGTCCTTTTTTATGGGGTGTGCCCGGGGCAATCAATATCGCCGTACATTCCGCGATCGCCGGAACGAAGCTTTTATTGGCATCCTTGGGTATTCGCGTGTTATACTCATTCCATTCTCTCCTCTGGAGGAACGAGTGGCGCTTATCATAGAAATGCTGGAGATTGTGAAGGGCTTCCCGGGCATCAAGGCCAACGACGACGTTACCCTCGAAGTCGAGGAAGGATCCATACACGCCCTTCTGGGCGAGAACGGCGCGGGAAAATCCACGCTCATGAGCATACTCTTTGGCCTGTACCAGCCCGATTCCGGTCTTATCCGTATCAGGGGCAAGGAAGTCCGCATCACGGATCCCAACGAGGCGAACAAGCTCGGCATAGGCATGGTCCACCAGCATTTCAAGCTGGTGCATAATTTTACCGTAACGGAGAATATCGTCCTGGGCCTCGAACCGGTCAAAGGCATAGTCCTGGACATGAAGGTTGCTGAAGAACGCGTCAGGGCACTCACCGCAAAGTACGGCCTGGAAGTGGATCCCCGCTCGAAAATAGAGGATATAGGCGTAGGCATGCAACAGAGGGTGGAAATCCTCAAGATGCTCTACCGGGATGCTGAAATCCTCATCTTCGATGAACCCACCGCTGTGCTCACGCCCCAGGAGATACACGAGCTTATCGGCATAATGCGGCGCTTGGTAGAGGAAGGCAAGACCATCATCCTGATAACCCACAAGCTCAAGGAAATAAAGGCCGTTGCCGATGTGTGTACCGTACTACGGCGGGGACGCCTGATCGGTTCGGTCAGGGTCGCAGACACCAGCGAGGCCCGGATGGCAGAGATGATGGTGGGCCGGCAGGTGAATTTTTCAGTGGAAAAGGGACTCGCTGTGCCGGGGGAAGTACTTCTGGAGATTGAGGGTCTGAAGGTCCGCAACGCCAAGGGCTTGCTTGGTATCAAGGATTTGTCACTCAGGCTGAGACGGGGCGAGGTACTGGGCCTGTGCGGCATAGACGGAAACGGCCAGACCGATCTGGTATACGCGCTTACGGGGCTTGCCAAAATCGAGGCTGGGCGGATCTTGTTCAAGGGTAGGGACATAACCAGGGAATCCATCAAGCACCGTGTCGATATGGGCTTGGGCCATATCCCGGAAGACAGGCACAAACATGGACTTGTGCTGGATTTCCGTATGGACGAGAACCTGGTGGTCCACAGTTACGGCACCTCGCCGTTTTCGCGCTGGGGCGTACTCGACTACAACGCCATACGCAGGAACGCCGAAAAGCTGATCGAGGAATTCGACGTGCGGTCCGGAGAGGGGCCGGCAACTCCCACCCGCAGCCTGTCAGGCGGCAACCAGCAGAAAGCCATTGTCGCCAGGGAAATCGACCGTTCGCCGGAGGTGTTTATCATAGCCCAGCCGACGAGGGGCCTGGACGTGGGTGCCATAGAATACATCCACAAGCGCATAGTGGAGGAGCGGGACAAGGGCAAGGCCATACTTCTCGTATCCCTTGAGCTGGACGAGATACTTGACCTTTCGGACCGTATCGCCGTCATTTACGAAGGCGAGATAGTAGGAGAAGTGATGGCGTCAGAGACTGATGAAAACGAGCTTGGCCTGATGATGGCCGGTTCGACCCGGAAGGCGGTAAGGGCATGACGAAAAACCAGGCTAAAATCGTCGTTCCCCTCGTTGCGGTGCTTCTTGGATTTATCACCGGTGCCATCATAATCGCCCTGACCGGCAAATCCCCCCTCGCCATGGTGCTGGCCATGTTCCGTACCCTGACGGGTTTCGACCTGACGGGCAGGACAGATTTCAATCCCAGGTACATAGGAGAATTCATACTCCAATCGATGCCCATCATCCTTACCGGACTCTCGGTTGCCTTCGCCTTCAGGACGGGCCTGTTCAATATCGGTGCCGAAGGGCAGCTCATGGTGGGATCCCTCGCCGCAGCCATGACGGCTTTGATGGTTCCCGCACCTCCCTTCATTCTCGTGGTCCTGAGCCTGCTCTCTGCCATGGCCGCAGGGGCTCTGTGGGGAGCCGTCCCCGGGTTCCTAAAGGCCCGTTTCAACGTGCACGAAGTCGTGGTAACAATCATGCTCAACTATACGGCCCTGCATTTCTGTAATTGGGCCTTCATGACCTATGGGACCCTCGACAGCGTCAGAACCGCGGATTTCCCCCCAGGTGTCACGCTTAAAAGCGTGTTCCTTGCGGGAATTACCAATGGTTCCCGGCTTAATTGGGGCATGATCCCGGTAGCCCTCTCGCTTCTCGTATTCTGGTTCATCATCGAGAAGACAACCTTTGGGTACGGACTGCGGGCTGTCGGCTTCAACAAGGACGCCGCCCGTTATGCGGGCATGAAGGTGGAACGGAATATTGTCCTGTCCATGGTCATCGCGGGCGCCTTCGCCGGACTGGGAGGGGCCGTCATCGCCCTGGGCACCTTCAACTATGGCCGCATCCTTCCCGCTTTCGAGTTCTACGGCATGGACGGTATTGCCGTCGCCCTGGTGGGCGGCAACGCGGCTATCGGTGTCCTCGTGTCGGGCCTGCTGTTCGGCATGCTCAAGGCCGCCCAGCCGCTCATGCAATCCCAGGGCATACCCAGGGAAATAGCCGGGATCATCCAGTCGTCCATTGTCCTTTTTGTGGCCATGCGGCTGGGAATCGAAAATCTTCTTTCCCTGGCGAAGCGGAAGCAGGAGGCGGGCAAATGAGATTGATTCTGGAAATGTTTCCCATCGCCCTCATGTTTGCCTCTCCCCTGGTAATAGCCGCGTTGGGCGGACTTTTCAGCGAGCGGGCCGGTGTGGTGAATATCGCGCTGGAAGGCATCATGATGGTGGGGGCCTTCGCGGCGGCTTCCGTCACGGTGGTGCTTGAACCCTCAACCGCCGCAGCACCCTGGATTGGCATGGGCATCGGACTGCTTGCGGGAATATTATTCTCGGTGCTCCATGCCTTTGCCTCCATCAACCTGAAGGCAAATCAGGTCATTTCGGGTACCGCCCTCAATATCCTGGCAGGAGGGCTCACCGTCTATCTGGCACAGATCTTTTTCAGGCAACAGCGGACCAAGGCCTTCTCCACGGGGCTCAGCAAAATTTCTGTTCCCGTTCTCTCGGATATTCCCCTGATTGGCGACATGTTTTTCAAAGGGGCCTATCCTACTTTCTATCTCATGCTTGCCCTGACCGCGCTGACCTGGTTCGTGGTGTACAAGACCCCACTTGGCCTGCGCCTGCGTGCCTGTGGTGAACATCCCCAGGCGGCCGCGTCCATGGGCGTCGACGTACTCCGGATGCGCTATTTCGGCGTGCTGGTTTCCGGGGCGCTCGCCGGCCTGGCCGGTGGCGTCATGGTTTTGTCCCAGGATATCCAGTACACGGTAACTTCCATCCACGGTGCCGGTTTCATCGCCCTGGCATCGCTCATTTTTGGCAAGTGGCATCCTGCGGGAGTCTTGGGAGCGGGGGTATTCTTCGGCTTTTCGCAGGCCCTGTCCCTGTACGCCAAGGACATAACATTTCTGGCCTCCTTGCCGACGGAATTCTTCTACCTGCTTCCCTATGCGCTTACCATCGTGGCGCTCATCGTATTCTCGGGCCGTTCTGTGGGTCCCCGGGCGGCGGGTGAGATCTATGACGCCGGTAAGAGGTAGATAAGGCGGAGCAACGTGCGGGCGTTGACAAGCACCTCCCCGGCCCCCTAGTATGGACGGCCATGGACGCAAACGAACTACGCTCTAAATATATTGAATTCTTCAAGTCGAAGGGGCATGCCCAGATTCAGGGCAAGTCCCTTATCCCCGACAACGACCCTACCGTGCTTTTTACTACCGCCGGTATGCATCCCCTCGTTCCATACTTGCTGGGTGAACCCCATCCGGCGGGGACCAGGCTGACGGATTACCAGAAATGCATCCGCACCGGCGACATCGACGCTGTTGGAGATCCCAGCCATCTAACCTGCTTCGAGATGCTGGGCAATTGGTCCCTGGGCGATTATTTCAAGCAGGGTGCCATCGAGATGAGTTTTGAGTTCCTGACGGACAAGAAATGGCTGGGCATTCCCATAGGAAAATTATCCGTCACGGTCTTTGCCGGCGAAAGCGGAATCCCGCGGGACGACGAATCGGCGGCCATCTGGAAGCGTCTGGGCATACCCGAAGACCGCATCCGCTTTCTTCCGCGGGAGGATAACTGGTGGGGACCCGCCGGCAGTACCGGTCCCTGCGGTCCCGACACCGAGATGTTCATAGATACCGGCAGGCCCTCCTGCGGTCCGGACTGCGGAGCGGGTTGCAAATGCGGCAAATGGCTCGAAATCTGGAACGATGTCTTCATGCAGTACAACAAGACCGCCGACGGCTCCTACGAACCCCTGGCCAGAACCTGCGTGGATACGGGTATGGGCATCGAACGCACCGTCACTATCATGAACGGCAAGAAGTCGGTGTACGAGACCGAAATCTTCGCACCAGTAATCGCTACCGTGGAAAAGGCCTCCGGCTACAGCTACGGATCGGACGCTGAAAAGGACAAATCGGTCCGCATCGTGTGCGACCACGTCCGTGCATCAACCTTCATCCTGGGCGACCATAAGGCCGTTACCCCCTCCAATGTAGGCGCTGGCTACGTGTTGCGCCGCCTGATTCGCAGGGCAGTACGCCACGGACGCAAGCTGGGTATCGAAGGTGTTTTCCTGTCCGGCATCGCGGATGTCATCATTCCCATGTTCGCCGGACCCTACCCCGAACTGGCTGAGAACCGGCAAAGGGTGGTCGAGGAGCTGGAAAACGAGGAAAGGAAATTCCTTGAGACCCTGCAGAAGGGGGAGCACGAGTTCGAGAAAATGCTGCCAAACCTGCTCAGGAACCCCCAGAAAATCATGTCCGGCCGTCTGGCTTTCAAACTCTACGATACCTACGGCTTCCCCATCGAATTGACAGAGGAGCTTGCCTCGGAAAGCGGCATGACGGTCAATCGCACCGAGTTCGACGATGCTTTCAAGAAGCACCAGGAACTTTCCCGTGCCGGCAGCGACGCCGTCTTCAAGGGCGGTCTTGCCGATCATGGCGAGCAGACCACCAAGTACCACACGGCTACGCATCTGCTGCACAAGGCCTTGCGCATGGTTCTTGGGGAACACGTCGCCCAGAAAGGTTCAAACATCACCGCAGAGCGGATGCGTTTCGATTTCTCCCATTCGTCCCCCATGACGGCGGAGGAAGTGGTCCAGGTGGAAGCCATCGTCAACGAACAGATTAAACGGGACCTTCCGGTCTCCATGGAAATCCTGCCCCTGGAAGAAGCAAAGCTTTCCGGGGCGATGGCGCTTTTTGGCGAAAAATACGAGGCCCAGGTCAAAGTATACACAATCGGAGACTTTTCCAAGGAAGTCTGCGGTGGTCCGCACGTTGAACGTATAGGGACTCTGGGAAAATTCAAGATCCAGAAGGAACAATCCTCATCTGCCGGGGTGCGTCGCATCCGGGCAGTCCTGGAATAGGTTCGGCGTAACCACCGGAGACTGAACCTGTTTATTCAAGATACATGGTATAAAGATACATGGTACCACGGTACCACGGTACGGTGGCCTCTGGCTGTCGTACCCGTGATCGTTACCGGTTCGGCGCTTCTTATGCGCGCCGTTGAGAAGACTATATAGAGAAGGTATTCCATGAAGAGATTCTTGCAGGCCCTCGCGCTCGCCTCCCTTATTCCGGCTTTTGCTTTTGCCCAGCTCGATTTGCAGACCATCGCGACCGTGGAGCTTGTCCGTACCGAATTCATAAGCGTCAAGCAGTTGAAGACCGAGGTAAAAAAGGCCGAAACCCAGGCAAAACGCACGCTCACCGTGGCGGATAGACGAAAAGTCCTGGAAACCATGATCAATGAGCGACTGGTCATGCAGGCCGCCGAGCGCGACAAGATAACGGTGACCGAAGCCGAAGTGAACGCTCCCCTGCAACAGGCTAAAACCAGCATGAACACCCAGCTGAAGCGGATTGCGACGGACAAGGAATTCGAGGACGCCGTCAAGCTGGAGACAGGGATGAGCCAGGTGGATTACAAGGCCCAACTGCGCAAGCAGCTCATTATCCAGAAATACCTCTTCTCCAAGAAAAAGGCGTTTTTCGAATCCATCGCGGCGCCCACCGAGGCCGATATCAACAATGCCTACGATCTTTCAAAATCCAAGCTTGTTCGTCCCGACACGGTACGTTTCAGCATGATTTTTATAGCCAAGGGCGAGGGTGCGGATGCCCAGAAGAAGTCGAGGGCGCTGGCAGACAAACTCGTGGCAGAGATTGGCACGAACCCCTCCAAATTCGATGAGGTTTCGGTTCGCGCCGGTGCCCCGAATTCCGGATATCAGGCCGGTGACGGCGGATATTTGCCAAAGGCGACCGAATCCGTCCAGGTGGTAGGTTCCGAATTCCTTAATGTCGCGTTCTCACTCAAGGTAGGTGAGGTTTCCCGGCTGTTGGAAAACCCCCGTGGCTTCCAGATAATCAAGATTACCGAGACCTACGCCCAGAAAACCCTGGAGCTGAACGATGCCTACCAACTCGGTGCCAGGGGAACCCTGCGGGAGTACATTGCGAACCAGCTCTCCCAGGAAATCCAGCAACGTGCGATAGATACCGCCAGCGCCGAATTGCTGAACGAATTGCGGGCAGGAAAGTCCTTCAAAATCGACGAAAAATTGTTGAACTGGTAGCATATGGCATCACGAAGGAAAGGACGCATACTCGCATTCCAAGCCCTCTATTCTTGGGAAGCTACCAAGCCACCCGTATCGGACCTGTTGCAGTTCCTCTGGCTTGATGTCGAAAAAAGGGAAAGTCTGGATGAGGCCGTCGCGGCTTTTTCCCGCTTACTGATTTCCGGAACCGTCGAAGAAATCGCCAGCGTCGATGCGCTTATAAAAAGGCACCTGAAAAATTGGGATTTTTCCCGCCTGAACAAGGTGGACCTGGCGATACTGCGCATGAGCGTATATTCGTTGCTCAAACAGGAAGACATTCCTGCGTCAATAGTCATCGACGAGGCAATAGATATTTCCAAGGAATTCGGCACCGATGATTCTTTCCGCTTCGTCAACGGCGTACTGGACGGCATACGCAAGACCCTGGAGCAGGAACGTACACCCGTCGCGAGACAGCCTTCAGCCTGACCGCGCCCGTTTTGCCTTCCTTATGAAGTGAGGACCGTATGACCTGGCTCAGACGTCACTTCGGTACGTTTTTACTGGTTGTACTGGTCGCTGGTTGCGTCGTTCTGGGTACCTTGCTGGTCTTGCGGGTATTGAATGGCCTTCAGGGTCCCGTCGTGTCGGAGCCGGCCTCTGGTTTTTCCGTCGCCCTTCGTTCAGCAGATCTTGCCTTGGACCTGCTTTCAGACAAGCCCGCAGACAAGCCCTTGCAGGAAAGAATTATCCAGACCCTGGATGATGCCCTTGATATTGTGGTGAGCGTCGAGGCTGAACTGTCGGTGCTGAAGCGTCGGAGACGCCTTGCCCTGATGGATGCCTCCTACGGAGTCCCTTTCGCCCAGGCGGCGGTCGAAGCCTCCGGCCGCTTTCCCCGTTCCGAAACCCTCGCTGCCGTTGCCGGTGAGGCCTTGCTGGCCTATCCCTTGAAGCCTGGTGACGGACAGGACCCTGTCGGCAGGCTCATCGCCGAACGCATCGTCGCCACCAATCCCGCCAAAGTGCCGGAATATGCGGTAGTGGCTGCCGCTCTGGTTTTTTCCGACCCCGCGCTTCAAACCATTAAAACAGCATCCGGCGTTCCCTGGGCTTCTTCATTGATGGAAGCCGCCAGCGAGGCGTACCTGCTGCGTGGTTTGGGTGACGCCGGGCCTGCCATTGTAAATGCATCTCTATTACGGGTGTTGTCTGACGATGCCCTTGGTGCTCGCAAGCTGATGGGGGAGCGCATCAAGGTGATACAGGTCCCCTCCGACAGCACGATTCGTTTTATGGCGGAGCTGGAGTACGATTTTGGCGATAAACATACAGCGGCCGCATTTTTCACACGCCTTGAGGGACAACTCTGGCTGGCCAGGGCCGCTGATGCCTTTTGGTTAGCCGGAGATTCCGAAAATGCCCGGGAGGCTTGGAAACAGCTGGCTGGTACCCAGGATTTAGCCATGCGGACCAGCGTCGCGGCAGCCCTATTCAACCTTGCGCGTTCATCCCCAAATCCGGAAGAAGCCCATTCTTGGGCGGCTCGCCTGTACGCGTTCAACCCGGCACACGCTCCGGGCAGGATCCTGTACGCCCGCTTGAAGGCGTCTTCCGGAAGCGTCCAGGAATTGTCGTCCTCCGGGCGCACCAGCGATGATGCCCTGATGGATTTGGAAAGATTGAAACTTTTGGCTGTTACGGATGACGTACAAAAGATCATGGCCCAGTCCTGGTTGCTCATGAATAAATGGCCCGATGAGCCCAGAATAGCCGAATGGGTAGCCTGGTTTTTTACCGTTCATGTCATACGCACGGAAGCAGCCATTCTGGCGGGTAGATATGGCTCGCTGGAGCCGGTCCCTTCCTGGCTCCACAACCTGAAAGGCTTTGTCGCAGCCGCTTCCGGCCACCTCGACGAGGCCGAGGCTTTCTATGAGGAAGCGGCATCCACCGGTGGCGATTGGCGCATTGCAACCAACCTGGCCTTGATATCGGAAAAGAAACGCCAATCAGGGAGGGCCCTGGAACTCTACGGGATAGCCTCTTCCCTCAAGCCTCCGAACGGCGATGCCGCCAGGATTCAACTCAGGATTGCCCGTTCGCTGGTCTCGCTGGGCAGGCAGGATGAGGCGGTGAAGGCTCTGGAATACGGTTTGTACCTGGATCCGCTGAACGGGGACCTGCGTTACGAGCTGAAGAAGGCACGCCTGCCCTAGTCCTTATGACACTTCCGGAACCTTCTGGGGCATAAAAAAAGACCGCCTTGGGCGGTCTTCATTGCTTGACTTTTTCTGGGCTCAACTAGTTTCGGAAAGGCGAGACCCGGAAAGCATCGGTTCGTCGCAATTATCAGTCGATGACAGCGAGGATGTCGGCAAACTTCAGAATCAGGTGTTCCACGCCGTCTACCTTGACTTGGGTTCCGGCATACTTGTCGTACATGACTTTCTGTCCAACCGCAACCTTGATTACGTCCTTGTCGTCGCCGATGGCTACGACTTGGCCAACCTGGGTTTTTTCCTGGGCAGTATCCGGAATGATGATTCCCCCGGATGTCTTGGCCTCGGTCCTCTCCAACTTTACCATGACACGGTCGGCCAGTGGTTTTACTTTCATATAGTTCCTCCTGAACAAGATGTAATACTGATGTATGCAGAATATACGAATAATTCGGCCAACTGGTCAAGGAAAAAAGTCATGCTTGATTCCTGAACGAGTTATGGCTATTTTCAAAATCAGGAAGCCGAAACGATGAAAACCTGGTTCAATAATTACAGGAGAGGGCTAAGGCTGCTCTCGGAACACAATCCAGCCGGTGCAGTCGGCGAATTCAGGATGGCCGTGGATGCCTGCCCGGCATCACAGCGTAGGGAATTGGCACACATCCTCTATTTTTTCGGCCTGGCCCTGGAGCGGACGGGGCGTTCCTCCCTGGCAGCCAGGAGCTGGATCTCTGCAAGGCAACTCGAGCGCACCGGTTCCATTGCCAGGACCTATGAAAGATGGATCAACGACTACGGCATGCGCCGCCGTTCGAGTGTCGAGGCCGATGACTATTATGCTTTCCATTCCATCCAGGTGTCACATTATCTGGGCAAGAGGGGTTCCGGCCGGTTCGGTTCAAGGGCCGAACACGATGTGGTCTATGAACTTATCACCGATGCTTTCAGACGGCTTTGGAAATCCGGTATGCTGTCCTCAATGAATGCTTCCGAAAAATTGGCGTTGTTCCGAAGGGCCCGGGTGGATTTGCCGTTTTTATACGTGGAGGACGCCTTGGACCAATTTGAAGAGCCGCTTCAGGTGAATTTTCGGAAGGCTTCCATCGGCCGTGCCAGCGTATCGTCGGACTCCGGTTGCCAGTGTGGTTCTGGTGCGCCCCATCGGAAGTGTTGCGGACGGCTTGCTTCGTGTTTTGAGCTGGAAGCTGGGTCGCATTGACCCTCCCCCCGGTATCATCGTAAAACCAGGATCATTTTGACCCATAATTCTTATATTTCTGATTAGTTGAGTCGAAATGGGTCTGTGATTTTGATTTAAAAACGGTTTTATAGGATGCCCCTAATAATTCCAAGCATTGATTTATTTCTAAGTTTATACATTTAGTATTTTAAGATGTTGTATTGTAATGATTTAAATAATCTGATCCATTATATTTTATTTTTCTGCAATATTTTATCGGATTGGCACGTTGTTTGCATATTAAACGCATGCACATAGGAGGTGCCAAATGGCTTCCCTAAAAAACAGCAACCGTTTACGTTCCAGCATGGATCCTTCGTCGGATGAAAATGTCCTTTCCATATATCTCAAGGAAATCAACCGGATTCCCCTTCTGACACGCGAGGAAGAAGACCGCTATTCCAGGGCCGCCAAAAACGGTGATCCCTTGGCGAGGGAGAAACTGGCAAACGCAAACCTCCGCTTCGTCGTCAACGTCGCCAAAAAGTATCAGAACCAAGGCTTGCCCCTGGCGGACCTGATCAGCGAAGGCAACATCGGCCTGCTTAACGCGATCGAAAGGTTCGACGCCGACAAGGGCTATCATTTCATATCCTACGCAGTGTGGTGGATACGCCAAGCCATACTCAAGGCGGTTTGCGAAAAGTCCCGCATGATTCGGCTACCCCTGAATCGGGCCAACGAATTGGTTCAGATCGAAAAGGCCAGGAAAATAGTCCAGGGCGGAAGGGGCGATGACGCGGAAATCCACGAGATTGCCCGACTCCTCAATATGGACGCTTCCCACGTTGCGGATATCATCAACATCAGCCGCGAGCTGGTATCCTTGGAGAGCCCGGTCTATTCCGAGAAGGATTCGTCCACTATAGGCGAGTTCGTTGAGGATGAGGCGTACAAGGCTCCGGACCAGGCCGCTGTGGAATCGGCACTTAAGGAAGATATCGCTACCGTCCTTCGCACCCTGAGCGCCAAGGAAGCCGAAATCATCCGTTTCCGTTTTGGCCTGGGCGATAACGCGCCCATGTCGCTGAAGGAAATCGGAGATCGTTTCAACCTTACCAAGGAACGCATCCGCCAGATCGAGAAGAAGGCCATCAAGCGTCTGCAGCATCCTTCGCGCACCAGGATACTTGAAAGCTACGTAGCCTGAGCTGAGCTGATCCCAGCTTATCCGAAACGGTTCAAAATACTTTTTTGTCATGGAGTATCCCGGAGCAACCAATGCTCCGGGATTTTTTTTCGCGTGCGCCCCTGGCCATTGGAGCCCGACGGGGATCTATGCGCTGGTGGCGGCGATTTCCTTGAGGCGGGTGACGATGTCCAGGTGTTGGGTGCACGCCTGCTCGCACTGGCCGCATTCGACGCAATCCGCGGCACTTTCCCTTTTCAGGCTCCAGTGGTTCTTGAGTCTGTCGTCTATGGCTTCGGATCCACCCCCCAACAGCTTTTGATTGTATGAATCCATGTACTTGGGTATGGGTATGCCCTGGGGGCAGTCGTCACAATAGCCGCAACCCGTGCAGATACCTTCAAAGGAGGCTGATGCCCGCTCCTTGAGCGCTGCGAGGGCGGCGGCGTCCCGCACCTTGTACGTTTCCATGGCAGCAAGGGCGTGTCCCACTTCCTTCTCGTTCCCGAAACCAACCAGCGTGGTGCTGATGTCCTGGTGGTCCCACAGGAAGTGCAGGGCGGAATGGACTATGTCGTCCTTATCCTCGTGCTTGAGGAAGGAAAAGAGTTCCGGGTGTTGCGGTATGATGCCGCCACCCAAGGGGTTCATGACGACGGCTCCCAGCCCTTTGGCCCGTACCGCGTCGAAGGCTGCAGCCCTGGTCTGGAAGTTGTAGGCTGAATAACCGAACAGGACGCCTTCGAAGACACCCTCCATGAGGAGTTCCTTGATCTCGTCGCCGATCAGATGGCTGGAAACACAAATATGCTTGATGAGGCCCTCTTCCTTGAGACGGCGGAATTCGTCCAAGACGCCGTCCTTTTTTCGTTCCTGCCAATTGGCCAGGCTCGTGATGCACCAGATATGGTAGAAATCGATTGAATCCACACCCAGCCGGGTGAGCTGTCCTTCGATTTCTTGCCGGATGGACTCGGGCTTGGATTTGAAGGTCTTGGTGGCGAGGTAGTAGGGCAGGCCATTCCTGCGCAATTCTGCCAGACCTTCTCCAAAGGTTTCCTCGCTCTTCGTGCCGAAATAGGCGGGCGCGGTGTCGAAATAGTTGACCCCTCCCCTGGCTGCCGCGAGCATCGAGCCTACGCAGGCGCTCCTGTCGTCGATATCCGCGAAACGCATCCCGCCGAAACCGAGCACGGATACTTCCTTTCCTGTCTGTCCGTATTTTCTGTACAGCATGAAAACCCCCTGTATGAAGAATCAATAGCCGATAACGGCGCTGTTCATTGGATTACCGTGGAAAATGGAGGTGCCCGTTCCAGGACAGCCGCGACGACGGCGTGTTCGCTGTGCGACAGGTCTGGATCCGCTTCAAGCATGGCAAAGGCATCCATGCGCGCCTTCGCGAGCTCTTCCGCGTCCCGGACGGGGTCTGCCAGACCGAGCGAAAGGTAACCCGACTGTTCGAGCCCTGCGATCTGTCCGGGGCCCCGGAGTTTGAGGTCCTCCTCGGCGATGAGAAAGCCGTCTGAATGTTCCAGCATCACCTTCAGTCGGGTCTTGCCATCCTCTGTGGGGTCCTTCGAGTATACCAAAAAGCAATAGCTTTGGTCTTTGCCGCGTCCTACGCGGCCCCGCAACTGGTGGAGGGCAGAAAGCCCGAAGCGTTCGGCATGTTCCACCACCATGCAGCTCGCGTTGGGCACGTCCACACCCACCTCCACCACGCTGGTAGCCACCAGCACCTGGACTGTACCCGCACGGAAGCGTTCCATAAGGTCCCGTTTTACTTCCTCGTCCAGACGGGAATGCACCAATTCCACCTTGAATTGGGGGTATACCTGTTTTTTAAGCAGCCCCGCCCAGGTTTCGGCGTCCTTGAGGCCGTTGTTCTCCCCCGATTCGATGATGGGGTAGACGAAATAGGCCTGATGTCCGGCCTGCAGTTCCTTGCGGACAAATTCGTACACCCGAGCCTCGTTGCCTTGCCGCGCCAGGTGGGTTCTCACCGGCTTCCTGCCCGGCGGCATATCCTTTATCACCGAGACGTCCAGGTCGCCGAATACGGTAAGGGCAAGGGTCCGCGGTATGGGTGTCGCGCTCATCATGAGCAGGTCCGGGTAATTTCCCTTGGCCATGATTGCAGCCCGCTGGACCACTCCAAAGCGGTGCTGCTCGTCAACGACCACGAGGCGCAAATCCCGGTAGGAGACGTCCTTTGAAAAGAGCGCGTGGGTTCCCAGAACGATATCTATGTCGCCTTTCGCAAGGGCTTTCAGCAGGGTGTTCCTGCCTGCGGTCTTGACGTTGCCCGTAAGGAACGCCAGGCGTACCCCGAGGGGTTCGAGCATGCGGGCGGCATTTTCAGCGTGCTGGCGGGCCAGTAATTCCGTGGGGGCCAGTACCGCGGCCTGGCCGCCGTTCTCCACGGCCCGCAGGCAGGCCAGGAAGGCGACCAGCGTCTTGCCCGAACCCACATCGCCCTGCAGAAGCCGTGCCATGGGATAGCCGCTCTCCATATCCCTGTTCAATTCGTCGGTGACGGCCAGCTGTCCGGCTGTAAGGGAGAAGGGGAGCCGTTCGACCAGCCGGGCCTGAAGGGGGCTCCAGGCTTCGGTAGTCGTATCGGCGTTTGGCGGCGCGGTGTATGCCGTGGTGCCAGGACGGCGTCCTTTTTCACGGCGTTCCAGGGCACGCATCCCTACCAGCGTTTCCAGGTAGAAAAGCTCCTCATAGATCAGGGCTCGTCTTGCGTTGGACAGATCCGTTTGGTTTGCGGGAAAATGTATGGAGGCCAGGGCTTTTGCCTTGGACGGAAAGTCATATTTTGCCAGAATATGCGGGGGCAGCTCATTCTCAAGACGAGTACCGTACTCGGCAAGGGCGGCTTTGACCAGACGGCGCAGGCTCCCCTGGGCCAGACCCGCCGACAAGGGGTAGACGGGCAGGATCTGCCCAAAGTTCACGCTT
>CAXNJE010000071.1:0-15336 GCA_964202565.1 Breznakiellaceae bacterium
TCCCGAGCCAGGAGCCGGTATGAAATCACATTTGGGGCGCCCACTTCCTTGAGGGTTAGGACAAGGAATAAAAGGAAGGCTTGAAATAATGCGTCATTCAGCGGAGAAAGACCATAAGCCAACCGCCCGTGGCATCCGCAAACAATAATTCTGGGTTAGGATATACTCATGGAAACACAGAAGTACCGGGATTCCCTGATAGAACGGGCTGCCAACGCCTTTGCGCGGGATCAGCTGGACGAGGACGCGTTCGAAACCTTCGTCGCGCAGGTCCAGACTGCTTCCGGCGAAACCGAACTCCGCACTGTCGAGCAGAGCCTTCCCCCATCCGCACAAAGTTCCGAACGGGATCCTACACTTGGGGATTTTCGGGAGTATGCCCTGAACATGGGCAATCTCAAGAAGAAGGGCGATTGGGTGGACGCACGGGCGTATCGCCTGGACGGAAAAATGTCCAACTTCGAGCTGGATTTCCGCACCTATTCGGAGGACCACCATTTTTCGATGAACCTGGAGGTGGATCTTTCGATGTCCAACCTCAAACTCATCATTCCACCGGATTGGCAGGTTGATTGCAGGATTACCCGCAACTCGGCGAGCAATATCGTGGATCGTGGCGCCCCTCTGATACGAACCACAAAGCGCATTGTCATAACAGGTGTCCTCTCCATGAGCAACATCAGGGTAAAACGCCGTGGCGGCCATAGACGCGGCCTGTTCGCGCTGCTATTTGGCAGGTAGGGTAGGCTGTGGTCCAGGTTGAGTGCCTGACCTTTGGATGACTCCGAAGCTTCCGGTTTTGTTTGTGTGTGTTCCAGGGTCAGACCCATACGGCCATATTTTCAGAAGGAAAGGTGTTCGGGCTTCAGGATCATTACGAGGGCAAGGCTGATCATGACGATGCCGCTGATGGCCTTCAACATCCTGCCCTGCCGCTCGGACATTCTGCGTGAACGGAGGGCGACCAGAAAGTCGATCAGGATGAAGAAAAGGGGAGCGGCATACACAAGCGCATAGAAAGTGGTCCCAAGGAGATGGGGCCGGCGGACAGCGGGACCGTAGCGCTTGAGCAGACAGGTCATATAAACGGCGGGAAGGATTGCGGTGCAACCCAGTCCGATAAGGTTCACAGCGACAGCCAGGGCGAAGGTCAAGGCGATCGCGAGCACCAGTGCGAATTGTGTCCTACGTTTCAGTATCTCCAAGACCCGAAAATCGGGGAAACAGCCAATACCTGTCGAGGTCAGGAACGAACTGAGCAGGATTGTCAGCAAAGAGAAACCCGCGAAAGCGCCGCATTGGAGTATGCGGGAATTGGCGAAGTGTCTTGGGATAGGCAGTCACGCCTTATACGGAGCCGGGATCAAGAGGCAACGCTATGGTAAAAACCGTACGTCCTGTTTCGCTTTCCACACTGATGGAACCTCCGGCTTTTTCTATGATGGCTTTCGAGATGGACAGGCCAAGACCGGTTCCCTTCCCGGGAGCTTTGGTCGTGAAGAACGGTTCGAACAAATAGGGCATGATCTCCACAGGGATGCCCGTTCCGGTATTGGCGATGCGTATGAGTGTATGGTGCGCATCCTTGTCGACGCTCAGCTCTATGGTACCGGTTTCCCCGACATGATCCACGGCATTTTGGAGGATATTGGTCAAGGCGGATTCGCAGAGGATCGGGATACTGTGTAAATGCAACCCTGGTTCCCATCTTTTAATAAGGCGGCCCTCGCGTTGTACCGTGGCGCAGGTGATTTCAATCGCCCTGCCCAGTATGTCTGTTATATCCGCGTCTATACATCCACCCCTATCGGGATACGCGGATATCTCAAGATTGCGGACTATCCTCACGATACGGTGCATTCCATCCAGGGATTCCTCTATGAGAGCGGGGGAGTCCTGCATGACCCAATCAAGTTCGGAACGGTCTTCCTCTGATATTTCCCTGCCGGTCGAAATCTGGTCGCGCAGCTGGCTGAGTGTCGCAATATAGCCCTTCAGGGTTTCCAGGTTGCTCATGATGAAGCCCGACGGATTGTTGATTTCGTGTGCTACGCCTCCCGCGATCCTGCCAGCGAGCGCGGACCGCTCCGCCTCCATTACCCTCTGTTGGCTCTCTTCGAGCTCTATGGTCTTTTTATAAAGTGATTCAGTCCGCTCTGCCACCCGGGCTTCGAGGGTTTCCGAATGCTTGAACAGCTCCTCGTTCTTGTATCCTATTTCCCATATCATCTGGTTGAACGCAACGGCGAAAGCGGCGAATTCATCCGTATGTTTCGGGACGATCTTGACCGAATAATCCCCCATCGTAACCAGATTCGTCACCGCAAGGAAGTTCCTGAGCGGTTTGGATACGAACAGTTCCCAAGTGATGAACATGATCACAACCACCAGAAAAAGGAGAAAGCCGTTCTGCATGATGAGGGTCAGGAATACATCCCTCTCAAAGGCTTTTTCTACGTGCATATCGGCTATGTACTGGAGTACGGCGATGGTATCGGCACCCGAGACGGTATTGAAAAGTGATCCGGAGACAGGAACCATCGCCTCGAAACCTTCGGCAAAGCTTGATTCATCGGTCATTTCCAGCAAGCTGTGCTTGGAAAGCAGGCTGTCGATGAGGGGTGATTCCAGCTGTTGCCCTTTTTCTGATGGATCGGTGGAGACCATGATCTTGTGATCAAAGGCGGAAATCAGGCGTATCCGCTTGACCATCCGGCTGGCACCCGCGTTCTCGATCAGGCGCTGCAGGTCCGTCTGTTTTCCATC
Organism: Breznakiellaceae bacterium; assembly: GCA_964202565.1. Classification (GTDB taxonomy): domain Bacteria; phylum Spirochaetota; class Spirochaetia; order Treponematales; family Breznakiellaceae; genus SZUA-426. The sequence continues at coordinate 2,767 of CAXNJE010000071.1, forward strand.
CTTGATAAGCATGGAAGTGGCGGTACGCAGGTTTGCAAGTGCGAGACTTGCCTTCTGGGAGACGCTGGAATAAAGATTCTCCTCCATGGATCTGTTGGTCAGGTATATTGATATCAGGAATACGGAAATAAAGACTGGAATCTGGACCATGAGGGCCCGGAACAGGGAGGTCCGAAAAAAAGAAACGTGGTGCTTGGGTCTCGGATCAGCGATCACTTCACGGCCTTGGACCAAATGACCTCGTCCAGAGGTATCCCCTGTCTGATGAAACCATGTTCAATCAAAAAGGCTCCCATGCTTTCAAGCGTTTCCCTGAAACCGCTGCTTGGAAAGTTTTGGATGTTCTGCTCCCTGGTGAAGAAGGTAAAGGACGAATAGAAGGGACCAAAATCAGCGGCTCCCATCCCTTCCTTTTCACCCATTAAGGCAAAAGCCTCTTCCGGATGCGCTTCCGTCCATTCCTGGGCACGATAATACGCTTCTACAAGACGCTTGGCATCCCTGGGACGGTGGGCGAGGAACTCGTCCGAGGCGACAAGGACATCGATCATCGTATCGGGAATATCCTTGGTCGTGTAGATTATGCGTCCTTTTCCATTGGTTGCGCTTTCCGAGAGATAGGGTTCGTAGGTGAAACAGGCGTCCACCTTGCCCGCGATGAAGGCTGCAGCCGCGTCTACCGAGGTCATCGACACCAGAGTGACATCCGATTCGTCGAGTCCGAACCTTTCAAGTGCCTTGTAAAGCAGGAAATGCTCGTCTGTAGCCGTTTCGACCGCGATCGACCTACCTTTCAGATCCGCGCCGTCCCTGACCTGAGCTCCGATGACCAGCCCATCACCTCCGACGATGGTATCGCTCTTAAGGATGATTTTCCCGCCCTTGCCTTTATCCCGGTAGTACAAGGCATTGAAATATGTTGAATGGGTAACATCTATATCGCCCAACGGGAGGGACGCCATATTGTCCGTCCAGGTCGAAAAGCGGATGATATCGACGTCCAGGTCACCAAAAAATCCTTGCTGTTCCGCGATATACCACAATTCGCACGGGGGCCAGGCGTTGACTCCGATGCGCACGGCCTCCCGTTGGCCGGAACAGGACGACAAGGCCATTATCAATAGAACGGCCGAAAGGCCACGGCACCAAGATGTCTGCATTCGTCCCTCCGTGTATAAATGAGAAGATTCATTTCCAGAACTCTGTCATGATACAAGCAATAAACATGCCAAAATGAATCAGCAGGCGTACAATTTTCTAGATGGAGGGCGATCCGGCGTCGATCGGAAATTCCATGGTAAATAAGGTCCCGGATCCAGGTTCGGATGCCACTTCAAGCCGCCCGCCGTACCTGTTCACAATGATATCGTACGAAATGCTCAGCCCCAGTCCTGTTCCTTTTCCCGGTTCCTTGGTTGTAAAAAAAGGATCGAATATCCTATTCTGCACTTCCTTGGGAATGCCTGGACCATCATCCTGTATACTGAAACGAACGAACTCTCCTGTTTGTAGGGTGTGGACCTCGATATTTCCCTTTCCCGGACGTTTCTGGGAATCGATGGCCTGTGCGGCGTTGATGAGCATATTCAGAATCACTTGGCCGAGTTCGCCTTTATGCCCCTTTATCTTAGGTATGGATCCAAGGACGGTATGCACTTCCGCCACATATTTGATCTCATTCCAGGCGATTACGAGGGTAGATTCAATCTCATCGTTCAGGTCGATATCGACGATGGTATCTTCCTGATCAATACGGGAAAAGGACTTCAAGTCCCGGACGATGCGGATTATCCGTCTGAAGCCATCCTCGGATTCATTGAAGATTTCCTCCAGATCGTTGAAGGCATGCAGGAAATACGTCTCGGCTCCTTGCTTGTCGAGCATGGATCCGCTTCTCGGAGGCGAGCCATCCAGATATTGGCGAAAATCCTGAATGATTTGTCGGGTGGTCTCAAAGTTGCTTTTCAGGAAAGCCAGCGGGTTATTGATCTCGTGTGCGACGCCAGCGGCCAACTGCCCGATGGATGCAAGTTTCTCCTGTTGGACCATCAAGGCTTGCGTCATCTCGAGTTTCTGGTTCAGGTTTGCGAGATTCAGGTTGTTTTCCCACAGCTCACGTTCTATCTCGATACGATCGCTTATATTATTGATGATTCCCTGAAGACCGATGAACCTTCCAGCCTGGCTTTTCATGACGGAAACCGACTCGAGACAGTAGAGCGGTTTACCGTCTTTCCGTAGAAGGATGATCTCGAAGTTCGCAATTCTCCGAATGTGTTCCAAACGCCGGAGCAAGCCTGCCCTATCTCCGGGATTGAGTGCCAACTCCGAGAATCGGCGTCCCTCCAACTCCTCGGGATTTTCGTACCCAAGCAACTGCACCCCGGCTGCATTTATCGAGGTAATGGTATCATCCACCCCGGTTGTGTAGATCATTTGCGGGGAACCATTCGTCAAATCAGCCAGGCGCCTTTCCTGAAGGAGGAGGGTCATATGCCTTTTCTTCAGCCCGTCTGACTCATGTCGTTTCCTCTCACGCCCGGCGATTATGGGAGCGATGATCTTGCCTATCCGGGATAAAACCTCTCCTTCATTCTCGCTCCATGGAGGATCGGTACGGCTTAGCAGAAGATAACCTGTCAAATTGCCGTTAAAAGTCATAGGCGTGAAAATCTGGGCCCCGTTGAGTGCGATTGCTTGGTCCGACTGGAGTTTGCCTGGCTTTTTTTTTGATATTACCGCTGTATCGGCGCCGAAATGGAGGGCGATCGCATCCATGGCTCCCGTTTCCGCCTTTTGCGAATCATCGATAGCGAAGACGCTCGTAATCATCAGGGCAAGCTCAAGTTCTTCACTGGTCAGAATCCCCGTGTCAGGCATCCGGGGACTCTATATTCATGAAACTGCTAAACCCAAGCAGTTCAATCACCTTCCGCACAGGGGCCTGGATTCGGGCAAGTGAGAATTTTTTCGACTGCTTGATGGTCTGGACCAGAATCGTAGCCAGCAAGCCCACACCGGTGGAAGAAATATAATCCACGCGCTCCAGGTCAAGCGTCAGAAGCCCTCCCGCAGGGATGGTCTTGATAATGGAATCAAGTATCGGTTTCAGGTGTGTGGAGGTCTCCAGATCAAGTCGGCCGTTTATCTTGATCAAGATCTGATCTTTGATTCCTGGCCCGACTGTCAGGGTTAGCTCCGGGTGCGCCCTATTGTAGTCCGCTACGGTCGTACCTATTCCAGACTTCATAGGATCAACGCCGTCAGGAGCGTTACATCGTCAGAGAATCGATCGGCTCCCGATTCCCGGAGAGCCATGTCTATGAGCTGCCTGTGGTAATCGGCGGCATATTGTACCCCCCCGAATATTTTCTGTGGCGGAATCTGTGTCCATTCGTTTCCGGTTTCAACCTCCACGAGTCCGTCGGTGTACAGGTTGAGTATATCCCCCGTTGTTACTTCAAGGGTTCTTTCGATATATGAAGTGGTGCTGGAAAAACCGAGCGCAGGCCCCGACACGAGTAGTTCCCTGATTTTCCGGTCCCGGATGAGATAGGGATGGGGCTGTCCGGCATTCGCGTAAAGCAGTTTTTTTGTTCCCAAATCCAGTACGGCGGCGAAGAAGCTGATTACCAGCCCTTCCGTCTGGCGCAACTCGAAATCCATACGGTTATTCAGCCATCCCAGAAAGGCTGCCGGGGAGAAATCCCTTGTGGTTCGTGGAGCGATATATTCAGGATAGATCATGGCCTTGAGCATGACGGTGATGAAAGCAGCGCGGACTCCATGACCCGCGACGTCGCCAATGAGAAGCAGATAACGATCCTTCGCCAGGGCGATCACATCGTAGTAATCTCCCCCGCAGTACAGGTTTTTCAGTGGATGGTAGCTTGCCCGCAACTCCACCAGAGCGGAATGGGGCAATCTTGGCTGGAGGATCGTCCTCTGGAGCTCTCCCGCCCATTTCAGCTCCTCTTCCATGAGTCTGTGGTAAGCGGCATTCTGTCTCCTGAGTTCGCCGAAATTGTAGGCCTTATCCAATTCAGCAATCAGGTACTGCCTCTCCCATGGTTTCATCATGAAACTGAAAATACCCGCGCTGACGGCTTTGACTATCTCTTCCGTTTCAGAATAGCCGGTCAGTAATATGGTGACAATATCCGGATACCTATCGTGGACGATCTGGAGAAAATCGGAGCCCTTCATCACGGGCATACGGAGGTCGGAGACGACGATGACTGTTTCCATGGCCTTTTCTTCCAGCTCCCGGAGTCCGTCGGGCGCTGAAATCGCAGTCAGGATCGTTATGCCCTTCTCATCCGACCATTCGCGTAATTCCCGTAAAAGTGCCTTGAGTACATTTTGTTCATCATCGACCAGAAGGATGTAACGAGGAATGGCTTGCATTGCTACAGTCTAGACCGTATCAATGAAAAATAAAAGCCATTAAATAATGATAGTATCAAGCTGTCAGAATGATAGCATTGCCGGATTAGTCCAGCTTGTATTTCTTAAGCTTGCGGTAGAGCGTGGCCTCGCCTATTCCCAGGATTTCGGCAGTCCTGCGACGGTTCCCGGCACCCCGGGCAAGGGCCTGCCTTATGGCTTCCACCTCGAAAGCCGCCATGGTTTCTGCCGTATCGGAGGACGCTGCCTCCACATCACCGGCTGTGGCGGTATTTACCGGCTCCATTTTCGCTATGTGGGGTGGAAGATCGACCACATCCATGGTGTCACCGCCGCGCAGCGCTGCAGCCCGATGGAGGACATTTTCCAATTCGCGAACGTTGCCGGGCCAGGAATAACGCTCCAGCGCGGCCAAGGCGCTTGCCGATAGGGCATAGGGGCTGAACCCATTGCCTTTTTTCCCCAAGAAATAGCGGGCAAGTACGGGAATGTCCTCGATTCTCTCCCGTAGGGGCGGCGCAGTAAGCATGATGACGTTAAGTCTGAAAAACAGATCCTCACGGAAGGTTCCTGCAGCAACCTCTTTTTCCAGATCGCGATTCGTGGCTGCCAGGTACCGCACATTGACCGGAATGGTTTTTGTTCCGCCTACAGGGCGCACCTCTTTTTCCTGGATGACCCTCAGCAACTTGGCCTGCATGTTCAGGGGGAGTTCTCCGATCTCGTCGAAGAAAATCGTTCCGCCGTCGGCTACCCGAATCAGGCCGGGGGCTGTGTTGACCGCTCCGGTGAAAGCCCCTTTCACGTAACCGAACAATTCGCTGTCGACGATGTTTTCGCTCAGCGAGGCGCAATCGACGGGTACGAATACTTCGTGCTTCCTCGGGCTGTGAAAATGCAGGGCACGGGCTATCAATTCCTTGCCGGTTCCGGTCTCTCCCTGGATGAGTATGTTTTCTTCTGAAAGGCCGGCCTGTGCTATCAGGCGCTTGACGGCCAGCATGGATGGCGCCGTTCCTATCAACTTCTCGAAGCCGAAGGTAAAGGCCATCTCTTCCCTGAGGCGTTCATTTTCCTTGTTCAGGCTCCAAATTTTACGGTAATGATCGATCCGAGCCTTGATCTCATCCCCATGGAAGGGCTTTTCCATGAAATCGCTCGCTCCCATCCGTATCGCTTTGACGGCATCCTGAACGCTTCCGTTTCCTGTCAGGATGAGGACTTCCACCGACTGGAAGGATTTCCGCATCTCCCGCAGCAGCGCAAAACCATCCATCACAGGCATCCTGAGATCCACGATGGCCAGGTCCACGACACGGGTCTCGAGAACCTTGAGCGCGTCCAACCCGTCCTTTGCCTCAAGGATCTCCAGCTCCTCCCCCTTGGATCGGCGGAGCTGGCGGCACAAGGATGATCGAATATTGTCCTCGTCATCTACGATCATGATGGAATATAAGCGATCTATCATATTGATTCGATCATACGTCATTTGGAAGAAACCCACAAGTGAGCCGATCAAAATGATAGCAGTTTATTTCCTGCCTGTACTTTTCCACGATATGCAATCCAAATTATCACGTCCATCAATGGGATCATGGCTATTTTCAATGGCAGAAAATCCCGATTGGAACGTTTATTAAAACGTTGGCAAAGTTGGCATGTATTTTGCATTTGTGTTTGTATGGCTCGAATACAGATCAAGGCGACCAGGCACCCCGTTTTATTTGTGGATGATGATGAGCTCGTCCTCAAACAAATGATCCGGCTATTCCACCGAAACACAAATATCGAACTGCTTACCGCAGGATCGGTCGTCAAGGCGCGGGATATCATGGCATCCAAGGAAATTCACATGCTGGTGACGGACCAGCGCATGCCGAAATATGACGGTACGACCCTGCTGGCTTACGCCCGACGGCACCAACCCAATGCCCTGAGAATCCTGCTAACCGGACATGCCGATACGAAGGTGCTGGCAGATTCCATCAATAAGGGAAATTTATTCCGATACTACTCCAAGCCGGTGGTTCCCGAAACCTTCGTGAGTGAATTGACCTCCCTGCTGCAGGTGTACGAAGAAAGAATGGAGCAGCAGGGTAGACGAATTCTGATGGGCAACACTACAAAAACCGTGCAGACCACCAATAGCCAACTCCGCTTACCCCTCAATAAAAATGTTTTCCATTACAATGATATGCAATCTATGTTGCGCGCGTTGGATGCGATCGGCAGGACCCTGTCCGAGGAGAGTGATGGTGATCAACTATTGCGCCTGATTCTTGGTACCTGCCGGAACATCACCAACGCCGATGCCGGAACCATTTATTTGATCGAGGAAGATGCGTCAGGACAACGACTCCAGATGAAATATGCCTTCAATTACTCCAGGGATATTCCATACGAGGAAAAGCCCATGCCGATCGATGCATCATCGATCGCCGGATTTGTCGCCCTGAACCAGGAACCCGTTCTCATATCCGATGCCTATTCGATTCCGGTCGACAAACCGTATACCTTCAACCGATCATTCGATTCCTTATTCGATTACCGGACCAGGTCCATGGTCGTGATCCCGATCAGAAGTGTTAGGGGTTCCACACTCGGCGTAATCCAGCTTATCAACCGTAAGGCAGGGGTCTTTGCGATCGAAGGAGAGGAACCGGTGCTTGATACCCAGGATGACTTTGCCGAAATGGTGATTCCCTTCTCCCAAGGCCAGATTGAATTCCTGGAAGCCGTCGCCGGGCAGGCTGCGATCGCGATTGAGAATGTGGATTTGGTACGACAGCTGAATTCCCGGTTCGAGGGATTCGCCGTGGCATCCATCAAGGCTGTAGAAGCGAGGGATCCAACCACCTCGGGTCATTCCTTGCGTGTTGCCAGCTTGAGTGTCGCCATCGCACGCAGGATTGGAACCTTACAGCCGGACGAAATCAAGGCCCTTGAATACGCAGCCATCCTTCACGACATTGGAAAGATCTACATTGATCCCGCTATACTTACGAAAGACCGGAAACTTGACCCATCGGATTACTCCAGGATCCAGCATACTCTGGACTACATGTACCGTTATCAGGAGTTGAGCTATTCCCGTCATGAGTTGCGGCTGCATGACCTCGCGGCAAGGACGAAAATAAACCAAGCCCTGGTAATCCGGGAATTGCACGATGAACGCGACCGGGTTCTGCAAAGGATACGGGGTATCAAACTGTCGGTGGAAATCCTGAACGAACCCGGTAGGGACCATCCTTCAGACCAGGAAGTCCTGGACAGGCTCGTGAAGGAATTGAACAGCATGAAATGCCTTGATATCGACGACGTGCAACTGCACCCCTTCAACGTTGGCGATATAGCAAGCCTCGCCATCAAGAACGGTACCCTAACCGATGTTGAACGCTCGGAGCTGGAAAAGCATGTTGTATATACCAAAAGGATAATAAGCGAAATACCATGGCCGAAACATCTGAAATCGGTTCCGATGATCTGCCAGCTTCATCATGAAAAACTTGATGGCACCGGTTACCCGGATGGCATCAGCGCGGATGCCATTCCCGTTTCCGCACGCATACTCATGGTTGCGGATATGTTCGATGCGCTTACCGTGCGGGATCGGGAGTATGGGGAGACTACTTCGGCAAACGGCGCGCTGGCGATACTGTCGAGGGAAGCCAAGGCTGGCCGTATCGATCCGGATGTTACCGATGCGCTCCGCCTGATCCTGGAGGATCAAGCGTCCCTGTCTTCTGCCCCATCCATGAAAAGGGAACTGCTCCAATGAAGAAGCCCTTGCAATGAAACACAGGGAAGGGAAACTGCAGGCTACTTCCGATATCATGGGCCGGATGGCCCGGATAGCGACAAGATTCATAAACCTGCAGGTAGAGGACATAGATGGGTCGATACGCGATGCCATCGCTGAAATCGGGACCTTGCTGGAGGTTGATCGGGTCTGCACCTATCTATTCAATCTGGCTGAATCTGGTTTCTTCAAGCTGTTTCAGTGGGATGCAGGTACTTCGATTCCCCAGGATACCGAAATGGGTACACAGGCCATGGACAAATTTCCCTGGCTGATGGGCCATATCGCCAAGCGGGATATCGTCATTATAAACAGCTTGGAGGATGTGCCTATCGAGGCATCCTCCTCCAGAAAGATGATGCAGGATCGGGGTGTGGTTTCCGCCTTGATAATCCCCCTCGTATGGCGGGATACCGTGGATGGTTTTATCTGTATTGATTCGTTGTCCGTCATTCGGAATTGGAGTAATGAGGAGATAGCCGCGTTTGAACTATTGGCTTCCTCAATTACGGGGGCGCTGAAGCATAAGACCGGCGAAACGGCATTATTGCGGTCGAAGGAAGAACTTCGCACATTGAATGGCCAACTTGAATCGCAAGTCAGGGATCGCACCCGAAGCCTTGAGGAATCCATGGAAAGACTCAGTAAATCCCAAGAATTCATAATCCAGCAGGAAAAACTTTCCTCGATAGGGCAACTCGCAGCCGGGATGGCTCATGAAATCAACAATCCGACGGGATATATCATGAGCAACCTCTACATTTTCAAGGAGTACTTCGATCAGCTTTTAAGCATCATCCTGGAGTATGATAGTCTGAATGAAATCCCCAATCTTACCCAAGCATCCATCCAGGCTGTCTTGTCAAAGATAGGGGAGCTCAAGAACGAGATCGACTTTGAACATATCAGGAAGGATGGACCTGAACTCGTGATCGAATCCTTGCAGGGGACCGAACGCATTAAGGGCATCGTTCTTGCGCTTCAGGGCTATGCCAGAAGTTCGGCGAATGACAAGGAGTTGGTATCGATCGAAGAGCTGCTTGACCGTGCCATCAAGCTTTCCTGGAATGAGCTGAAGTATAAATGTGAGATGCTGAAGGATTATCACGACGTTCCGATGGTCTTCGCGCGTGAAAATCAGCTCCTGCAGGTTTTCATAAATATTTTGCTTAACGCAGCACAAGCCATCCAGAAAAAGGGTACGATATCCATAGCGACCAGCAAGCACGGCCCCAACATCCTGATTACCATCAGGGATACGGGGATCGGAATACCACCGGAGGACCTGCTGAGGATCATGGAACCGTTCTATACGACCAAGCCGGTGGGGCAGGGTACGGGCTTGGGGCTTTCGATATCCCAGAGCATCATTGCCGAACATGGCGGTACTATCGAAGTGATAAGTGAGGTCGGGGTAGGTACGACTTTCACCATTACTCTTCCGTGGGATGGAAAAAGGAGACACAATGGATAAAGGATATTTGTATATCGTAGATGATGAGGAGTCCATCAGGAATGCGCTGGAGCGTGGGCTAAGGCGCTGGGCACGGGAAGCTGGTTTGATAATAAAGTCTTTCGCAACTCCAAAGGAGATTCTCGATGATCTGGAGATCAGCGCAGGATCGATCTGGCTTATCATTTCCGACCTGCGTATGCCTTATATGGACGGGCTGACGCTGCTCAAGATTATCAATGCGAAATATCCCAAGATACCGGGGATTCTTCTGACCGGTAATATCGATATCGAATCGATAGTCGCAATGGATAACCCGGGAGTATTCTCAGTGCTCGAAAAGCCATGGGAACACGAAAACCTCATCCATATCCTTGACAAGGCCATCAAGTACAGGTTGGAACAGAACTGAGTCCGCCTTTCGAACTGCGTGCGGGTCATTCCCCGGATCAGGAACCAATCAGCTCGGATTAGGCCGTGGGTGTTCTGCAATCTTCGTGACACGGCCCATCAGATCCTTTTTACGATGTGGGCATCAGGAAAACTGACGCGACACGACAGGCCCTGCCCGATCTCCAAAACCAGTTCGCCCCCCAATTGATCGACCATGCCCTGGATGAGCTGGAATCCAAGTGACTCAACCTTGCGGATATCGAAGGGTTCGGGCATTCCGATCCCGTCATCCGATACCTCCACAGCGATGCGGCCACCGGCTATCCTGCTTATACCGATCCTCACGGTTCCGTGTCTGTCCCCTGGAAAGGCATGCCGGAAAGCGTTCGTTATAAGCTCGCGCAGAAGGAGCCCGCACGGTATGGCAGAGTCGATCGGTACCGATATCGATTCTGCAAGGGTAGAAACCTCGATCCTCCCGGGTGCAAAGGATTTGTCGGTCATGAGGCTTTTCAGAAGATCGCGGACGTAGTCGCCCAGATCGATGCGGGAAAGATCCTGCGCCTCGAATAGCTTTTGATGGATGAGGGACATGGACATGATCCGGTCGTTGGTCCGCTGCACCATCGCACTTATTTCCGCGCTGCGTATGCAGCTTGCCTCGAAGGAAAGCATGGACATGATGACCTGCATGTTGTTTCTGGTTCGGTGGAAGAGTTCCCGCAGCAAAAACTCCTTTTCCTCCAGGTTTTGCCGGAGTAGGATCTCCGCCTGCTTGCGGCTGCTTATGTCCTGCATGAATATGAAAAGGTTGTCGCCATCGGTGGGTTGGTACCGGACGCTGACTTCGACGTCGAACAGATTCCCGTCCTTGCGTCTGTGCCTGGATTCGAAACGGTCCTCGCCTTCCTTCATTATCCTATCGATCCGGGAACGTATATCTACGGCCGATTCAGTCGCTTCCAGATCGGAAATCTGCATATCCAGCAATTCCCGCTCCCCGTAGCCGCTCATGCGGCAATAGGTATCGTTGACCTCCAGCAGGCGCCCCTGCGCATCCGCAAGCCAGAAGCCGCTCAAGGCCGTCCGCAACATGGCCTGATGGCGTTCTTCCTTTTCCAGCTGCAGCTTCCGAAGCCTGAGATGTGTCCGAACCCGCGCATGGACCTCATCAGCCTGGAAGGGTTTGGTCACGTAATCCACGGCACCCAGGGAAAAGGCCCGCAGCTTGTCTTCGGTACCTGTCAGCGCGGTAATGAAGATCACCGGGATATCCTTCAGCTTACCATCCACCTTGAGCCGTTCGCACAGTTCGAAGCCATCCATCTCCGGCATCATTACGTCCAGCAGGATAAGGTCTGGGGGGTCGGCTAAGGCGGCAGCCAAGGCGAGTTTTCCGCTGGGTACCGGACGGGGGATATACCCGCGCCCCCGGAGCATATCGGTGAGAAGTTCCAGGTTTGCGGGGGTATCATCCACAATGAGGATGTTGGGAGGCTCGGTACGGGAATCCCCGTCCTTTCCGGTAATCAGTCGCCCAGGAACATCAATCATGTTTGGTTTCCTTTGGAAGCGAAATCGCGATATACCCGGAATTGCCCTCGCCCCTGACCAGACTTGTCGTGCCACCAAGCGCGGTGAGGATCTTGTAGGCCACGGCAGGAGCCAGGCCCAGCGGTTCGGCGGATGAAGCGGAGCGCGCCAGGGATTCCATTCCGAAAAACCCGGCAGCTTGCCCGCTCTCCAGGTGCAAGGCATCCACGATAATTTTCAGGGATAGGAAGCCATCCTCGTCAATCCCCGTCACCAGGATGGACTGCTTGTCATGGGAAAATGAGGCCGCGAGTAAGAGGAGCGTTTTCAGGGCTTTTTCCAACAGCGCCCTATCGCCTTTGAGGCGGACAGATTCGAGACCGGAAGGGGGAGCCAGCAGTATCCTCTTTGTCGGGATGGCCGACCTTACCCTTTCCAGGAGATCGGAAAAGGATGTCGCTGATGAATCCTGTACCGTGCCCTGCTCAAGGTTGACGATCATGGTCGCGTCGTCGATCAGATCGCGGAGGCGTTTCCCGCTTTCCTGGAAAAGCCCGGCGTACAGGTCACGCTCGGAGGATTTAGGACACAGGTCAAGTATCAGTTCGCCGATGCCCAGGATACCATTGGCGGGGGTGCGTATCTCATGTCCTATCATGCGAAGGAAATCGTCCTTGAGCCGGGACAGTTCACGCACCCGTACGTGGGCTCTTTCAAGTTCACCGGTCCGCTCCGCTACCAAACGCTCCAGGTTCGCGTTCTGGATGCTGAGCGCACGCTGTAGGATCCGTATTTTCAGGTGCGCGCTCACCCGCGACATGATCTCCGCAGGCTGGAACGGTTTGGTCACGAAGTCTACCGCTCCCAGGGAGAAGGCCCTCACCTTGTCTTCCGTCGCGGTAAGCGCGGTGATGAAGATGATGGGAATATCCTTCAGCGCCTCGTCCGCTTTCAGGTGCCCGCACAGTTCGAAGCCGTCCATTTC
>CAXNJE010000072.1:0-15195 GCA_964202565.1 Breznakiellaceae bacterium
AAGCCATGGCCATGGCTATCATGCTGCGCTGGCGCATTCCGCCGGAAAATTGGTGGGGGTATTCGTGGACCCGCTGTTCAGGCATCGGGATGCCCATATCCTTGAGCAGGCCGATGGACTTGGTTGTGGCTGCTTTCTTCCCGAGTTTCTTGTCGTGGGCCTGGAGCATTTCGTTGATCTGGAAACCGATGGTGTAGACCGGGTTCAGCGCTGTCATGGGATCCTGGAAAATGATGGCGATATCCTCGCCCCGGAGCTTGCGCATTTCCTTGCCGTTTTTTTCCAGCTGGTCAATCCTGACATCGCCGGAATCGGCATGGTAGGTGATGCTGCCCTTCTCGATCCTGGAAAGCTCGGGCAGCAGCTGCATGATGGCGTTGGCCGTCACGGATTTGCCGCAACCCGACTCGCCCACTACGCAGAGGGTTTTGCCTTTTTTGATATCGAAGGTAACCCCGTTGATGACCCGGTTGCACCTTTGGTTGGTATAGAAATAGATATTCAGATCCCTGACGCTGATTATGGTCTTGCCGACCTCACGCGCTTCTTTCATCTTTCACCCCAACTGCGTGGGATCGGCGGCATCCCGCAGCCCGTCCCCGATAAAGTTGATCGCCAGCACGAAAATCGTCAGCACCATCCCGACGGGCAGCCAGATCCACCAATTATCCCTGAGAATGGTCAGATTCTGGGCAGGGCTCAGGACGTTGCCCCAGGTGGCCACATTGGAGGGCACGCCCAGACCCAAAAAGCTCAGGGCCGATTCCTGCAGGATGAACATGGCGGTGCTCAGCGTGATGTTGACGAAAATGGGACCGATGGCGTTGGGCAGCATGTGCTTGAAGGGAATCAGGAAGTCGTTGATGCCGAAAGCCCGCAGGGCCTGTACGTATTCCTCCTCGCGGATGGACAGCATCTGGCTCCTGGTCATGCGGTACATGCTTGGCCAACCGGTAAGCACGAATATGAAAATGATATTCCACAGGCTCTGCCCGGTTATCGTCACCAGGATGAGCACCAGGATTATCTGGGGAAAGCTCATGAACAATTCGGAAACCTTCATCACCGTCGCGTCCAGGAATCCGCCCTTGTAGCCTGCGTAGGTTCCAAGGGAAACGCCTATCAGCGTGGCACCGAGCGCGCTGCCCAGGCCCACCAGGATGGAGACGCGGCCACCGTACAGTATCCTCGACAGGATATCCCGCCCGATCTGGTCGGTACCCAATAGATGGGTGGTGTTCGGCGCGGTCAGGCGGTTTTTCAGATCCACATCGGTAGAGGAAAAGCTGGTGAACAAGGGGGCAAAGACGCACAGGATCAGTACGGCCGCAAAGATGATGGCACCCAATACGGCCAATTTATTTGCATGGAGTTTTCTGAGGGTCCGGCTTTTTTTGGAGTGGGACAATTCGCCGGCAAGCTCCATCCGAAGGAGCGTATCCATTTTTTTATTCAAGCTTGCTGAACGCATGAATGGCTCCTCTCAATTGAACTTGACCCGCGGGTCGAGCAAGGCTGTCAGGATATCGACGATGATGCTGGCGAGCAGCACGAGCAGCACGCTGAAGAATCCAACCATCATGACCACAGGGGTGTTCTGCGCCCTGACGGCACCCAGGAACATCACTCCGAGTCCGGGCCACTGGAAAATCTGCTCGATAACCACCGCCCCGCCGATCAGCATGGGAAGCCTGAAACCTATCAAGACAGCGACGGGCGTACAGGCCACCCGAAAACCGTGCACCAGGTTGACACGCCATTCAGGCAGGCCCTTGCTGCGCGCGGTCTTCACATAATCCCGGTTGAGGGAATCCAGCATGCTCGCCCTTGAGTACCTCATGACACCCGCAGTCAGCGCCAGGCCAAGGACCACCGCCGGAAGTACCAGGTATTCCATGCGTTGCAGGAAGGCCTCCTGACCCGGTGCCATCCTGCCACCCACGGGCAGCCAACCCAGCCTGAACACGAAAATGATGATCGCTATCAGGCCGAAAAGGAACTGGGGTATGGCCACACCAATCATGCCGAAAACCGAAAGCACGTTGTCGGCGATCGAGTTTTTTCTTAGCGCGCTGACAACACCCAGAAAGCTGCCAATCACTGTCGATAACAGGAGGGCGGCAACGGAAAGTTCCAGCGTGGCCGGAAGCGTATTGGCCATCATGGTGCTTACCGCCACGCCACTTTGCAGGCTGTACCCGAAATCGCCTCTCAGCAGGTTGCCCAGCCAGATGAGGTACCTGACGATGAAGGGCTTGTCCAAGCCAAGGGTAGCACGCATCCCGGCAAGGGCTTCCGCAGAGACGGATGCCATCTCGTCGGGGCTTATCATGAAGTCCACCGCGTCCCCAGGCATTATTTCTATCCCCAGGTAGATCAGGAAGCTGATCACGAGGAGCATGGGAATGAGGTGAAGGATTTTTCTGGTTATATAGTGGATCATGGCTACTCCATTGAAGCGCCGGAGTTACCTCCGGCGCTTCCTGCCATATTCGGGGGGAGTTATTTTACGTTCGGCAGATGCGGGAATTGATTCATATGGAAGAAGCGGGTGTACCTGATCGGAGCCTTTGTGACCTTGAAGTTGGGCAGCTTGCCAATTGCCTTGGCGTCGGCTGTGGACTTGCTCCACGCGTAGTCGATCTTACCGGCCTCGGCGTTGACCATCAGGTTGGGGTCGTTGTCATTGGAAGCCGATAGGTAGATCTTCTGGATGTTGCCGGTACCCTTGCGGTAATAGCCGTCAAACCTTTCCAGCACCGCGTAGTTGTTCCGCACGAATTCGCCAGCCTTGAACGGGCCGGTTCCAATCGGTTTCTGCCAGAACTTGTCGGTCTGGGTGGTCATGGGATCCGAATCCTTGAGCAGGTGCTTGGGCAGCATGGGCCACTGGGAGAACACCATGGAGGCGTTCGGGGTAACCTTCGCAAAGGTGACGGTGACCTTGTTGCCGTTGACAACGACGCCGGATACATCGGCCGCTTTCTTGGCGACGAAATCCTCGGCACCCTGGATGTTCTTGAGGTTGACCGCGGCAAAACTATTGGCGCGTACGAGGAATTCGATGCTGAACTTGACATCATCGGCGGTGAACGGCGTACCGTCGTGCCATTTGACATCGGTCCGGAGATCAAATTCGTATTTCATTCCATCGGCACTGGCAGACCAGGATTTGGCGAGCATGCCGGTAGTCGGTGTAAGGGAAGCATCGGCGTTGATCAGCTTGTCGAAAATCAGTTCTTCGTACAAGTACAGGCCGGGGTTGGTCATGGGGGCTTCGTAGAATTCCTTTGGGCCACCGTTGGAGTACATGGTCTTGTCGTCCCGGTTGACCGTCCAATTCAGGATATTCTTCTCATAGGAGAATTGGTCGTTACCATGGACAGTGCCCTTTACGTCCAGCAGGTTGCCGACGTAGATGAACGCGATCTGGTGGTATAGAGGAATGGAATACATTTTTTCGTTCAGCCGTTCCTGGACGGCGTGGAGGGCCTTCATTTGGGCGCTGACATCGACGACGTTCAATCCCTCGAGCAACTTGTCCATGACCTCGTCCTTGGGGGTGTGGGAATTGTTCGGGGCGGTTGAACCGTAGCGGGTATAGAATTCACTTTCGGCCGAAGCGGCGACGGCGGCGTACGCGACGTCCCATTTCACTACGGAAGGACCGTTCACCCGATCCGCGGGAGCAATCCACAGCTGTGAATTGATGTCGCCTTCGATCAGACGCCACTTCATCTTGACGCCGACCTTGCCCAGGTAATCCTGAACGGTGGTCAGGAAGTCGGCAGTCTGCTGGTCGGCGTAGTAGGTGACGACATCGACCACATAGTCCGAGGGCCAACCGGCAGCGGCAAGCAATTCCTTGGCCTTTTCGGGGTTATAGGAATACTTTACCAGGTTGGGACTCTGCCAGGCACCCACATTCGTCATGGAACGGGCTGGGTCTGCAAGTCCTTCAAAGATTGTCGCAGTGATTGTATCCATATCGATGGCGTAAGCCAAAGCTTGCCGTATCCTGATATCCGAGAAGGGAGTCTCCTTCGCATAGTCCCATGTCTTTTTCGAAGCTGCGGGGGCGGTTTCTTTCGCGCCCTCGGCGAATGCCGTGGCAGTTACCGCTCCGGCAATCAAACATAACGCAAGCATCTTCAGAATCAACTTTCTCATCTGGTACCTCCTGGAAAGATAGTAGGGTATTATACACCCGATTTTTCACAACTGTCAAATAATATATTATGTGATATATTATGTGGGTTCATATCAATTGAAAAGCCCTTATCGGGACTTACGGCAGTACTCTGACCCGCTCGTGGGTTCGCCATGACCTGATAGCCGCATCGCAAACGGCGACGGAAACCAGGGCGGAAGCGGCCGGGCTCTCCGGATCGCGGCTTCCAGCAACGGCGTCAAAAAAAGCCCGATGCTCCGCGCGGTACATGTCGTCCCGGATGAAGGGTATGATTTGCGTCGAGACTGCCGAATCCTTCCTTGTTCCCATCGTCAGGATCCCCTTATCGTCAAGGATTTCCAAAGTGAGCCAGCCTTCGGACCCTACTATCTCGTACGCATGCCGGGACGGTTCCTGCACATAATTAAGATGGATCGTTGAAAGCAAACCAGATGGGTATTCGCAATTCATCATGACGAAATTCGGCTTTGCGCTAAGTGGCAAATCCCCGGTCTGTGCGGCAGAAGCGTACACATGGGACGGCCTTTCCGAGGATAGCCAGTAAAAGGTGTCAGGCTGGTGCGCATAATCCATTACGAGTGAACCCTCGATCGTGGACTGGTAGCGGGAGCCGGAGTTCACCAGGGTGATATAGGTTCCTATATGCGAGTGCATATGGAGAATCCTGCCGATAGCACCACTATCTATCCGGCTCTTCATGGTGGTAAGACAAGGATGAAAACGCATGTTGAAGCCAATAACAAGCATTCTCGAGGTTCTAGCCTGGGCGTCCCGCATTTTTTCCGCCTCAGCAACGGAATCGCTCATGGGTTTTTCACAGAGCGTGTCGATACCGGCATCGAGCAGGGCGATGGTCTGCCGGGAGTGCAGGGCGTGGGGCGTGGCGACGACGGCCAGGTCGGGTTTTCCGGCGAGCAGCTCTTCGAACGTAGCCCAGACCTTTCTGGGTCCGATCGTTTCCTGCATCAGGGCGACATTCTTGGGATCAAGGTCCAGCAATTCAAGTTCGAGGTCGTCCCTTTCGGCCAAAAGCCGGGCGTGTCGCCTGCCAATGGATCCCAAACCGATCACGGCGATCCGTTTTTTCAGTGCCATATCGAAAACCCTCCATCCACCACCACGTTCTGCCCGGTCACGTAGTCCGAGGCGGCTCCGGCAAGGAACAGGATCGCTCCCTTGATATCCTTTCCGTATTCGCCGAAACGTCCTAATGGCGTCCGGTCCTCATAATCCTTGACGAAACTTGCCGGCAAGGTGCTGTCCGGTCCTTTGGTCCCGCCCGGAGATACGCAATTGACGTGGATACCCATGGGCGCAAGGTACGCGGCCAGGTCCCTGGTCAGGCCAATGATGCCCGCCTTGGCCGCAGCGTATTCGACCGGCTGGCCCGACATGCCGCTGCGCGCGTACATGCGGCGGTCGCGCCCGAACAATCCGGCCATGGAAGCGATATTGATGATCTTGCCGCTTCGCTTGGGGGCCATGAGCCTTCCCGCCTCACGGCAACAGTAGATTGCTCCGGTCAGATTCAGATCGATCATGGCGAAAATGTTCTTGGGGTCGTTTTCCAGAAAATTGCCGTTCGACGCCATAGCACCGCCACCGGCGTTGTTCACCATGATGTCCAGGCGGCCTTTCCACTCCATTACCAAGGCGAACGCATCGGCCACACTGCGCGGATCGGTCTGGTCCAGCGCCACCGCCAGAACGTCGACACCATATTTTTCCTTTAGCACAGCCGCGGACTTTTTGGCCTTTTCGATCTCACGGGAGCTGATGACCAGATCGGCGCCCGCCGCCGCCAATGTGGTCGCACAGTCATATCCCAAATGGACGGCACCACCCGTGATCATCGCGACTTTTCCATCAAGCCTGAAAAGGGCTTCGATTTCCTCATGCATTTTTCCTGCCTCCTTACCCAAAAAGAATTACCCAAAAAGAATCACCCAAAGAGTTGTACCAAAAAGACTTAAACCTGATGGGAAGAATCTCCAATGAACTCCGGCAGCAATCCGCGGGCGATCGGTCTAAGGCGGCCGACCTCCGCGATGGGGATAGAGCGGTAGGGCCAGCGCATATGTTCACCCACGTCGGCCCACCCGCCAAGGAGGGCCATGAAACGGTCGCAGGCTGCGTTGCAATAACCTTGGTCCCGGATGAAGGGCACGATGTGTTGGTCCATGAAGGAGCGGAGCCTGGTTTCCTGTTCCAGGGCGCCCTCCATGTCGGTGGCCATACGGTCGTACCAGCGTTGGGCAGCGACAGGATTCAGGCAGGCGACGTTCGAATAGGCGCCCTGTGCGCCCCGCCTCACACCGCTGGCCAGAAGGTGCCCGGGAATGAATACGCTTATTTTTGCCAGTTGGGCGCGCATCTCCCCGTACCATGCGTCGTCTCCACCGGCAGTCTTGAGTCCGATAAGCGCCGGTACGCGCTCCGCGAGAAAGCCGACTTCCGTCGGACCCAGCCGCCGCTTGGCGTGGGGCGGGTTGTACAGCACCAGGCCGATGCCGCCTGAGTTTTCCGCCATCCGTTGCAGGAAGGCGACCGCTTCCGTCATGCTCACCGGGAACCAATCCGGCAGGATCACCTGCACCGCGCCGGGCTTCAGTGCAACTACCCTACGCAGGCGTTCAAGTGAAATCTGTGCGGACATGTGGCTGACGCCGATCTGGAAAGGCATACCCACCGCGTTGCACTTGGCCGCGAACAGTTCGGAGATCCGGTCGAATTCAGCCTCGGTCTGGGTATGGAATTCACCCGCCGTCCCATTGGAATAGATGCCGTCCACACCAGCCGCGATCAGGATGTCGATTTCCCTGCCGAGGCCTTCGTAATCGGGGGAGCCGTCTGCCTTCCACACCGAGAGCAGCGTCGCCCAATTGCCGAATATTTCCTTTGCCTTCAAAGCTTTCAAGGCTTTCTTCCCCCATTTCCTCTTCCATACGTGTACGCAAGGCCGGTTTCGCCCATGGCGAGGATATTTTCCGTGGGTACGTCCAGCTGCAGCACGTGGCAGGGTGCCAGGATGAAGCCCCCGCCCTCTCCGAATATTTCAAGGCGCGTTCTTACCTCGGCACGTACTTCCTCGGGTGTACCCCGGGGCAGCAGATACTGGGTGTCGATGCCTCCATGCAGGCAGATGCGCTTTCCGAAGTTCGCTTTTAGGGCTTGGGGATCCATCCCGTCCGCAAGGGCCTGCAACGGATCCAGGATGTCCACGCCGATTTCGATCAGGTCGTCGATCAGGGGGACGATGGCGCCGCAGGAATGGTACATGAATTTGACGTTGTGGCTGTGTGCAAGGTCCACCAGCCTGGCGATGCGGGGTTTGATGAAGGTCCGGAACAGCTCCGCGCTGAAGAACAGGCTCCGCTGGGTGCCCAGATCGTCGGCCTGGCGCAGGATGTCGATACGCCCCTTGGCTGCGCCCAGCATGCGGTCGAAATAGCCCAGATAGAAATCGGTGAACTTGTCCATGATGAAATGGGCCATCTCCGGCTCCATCAAAAGGTCCACCATCAGGTTGTCCAGCCCCCGCAGGAAGGAGGGGTGCTGCCAGACGCTGGCGCCTGTGGCCATGACCGCAAAATCCTTCCAGGGTTCCAGCCGCTCGGCGAAATCGGAAAAATCAAACCAGTCGGGACTGGGCCAGCGGTGTTTTTCCAGTTCCGCGACGCTGGTCGCGCCGGAAAGGGGGAAGTCAACGTAGCTTTCCTCCGGTCCGCACGCGGCCACGGTGGTTTCCTGCCGCCAGCCCCAGAAACTCTCCCGCTTGTTTGGGGCCAGTTCCCGGGAATAGGGCACGGGTCCGCAATAGACAGGGTCCACGGTGCCCCGCAGGTCGACGATATCGCTATGCAGGTGCTCCAATAGTTCGCGGTGGGTTGTCGTTCCCCATTCCCTGCCCAGGCGCTCCAGCACCCACTTGTTTCCGTGGAAATCCATGGGCACCCTATCGGGTACCGCCAGGCTCACCGCCGTAAGCACCCGTTCCTTCGATGTCATCATGATTCGGCCTTCTCCTCGTACCCTGCGAATATTACTTTGGCGTCCTCCATGGACTCAGCCTCGTAAAGCAATGAAACCCCGGTGGGAAAACGTTCCAGTATGGTCCCCGTCTCCAGTTCCCCACGCGTTGGCTGAACCCTAATGAAGGGGATGCGGCGTTGTCTTGCCAGCGCGTACAATCCGTCAACCTCGTTCATGAATGACTGCCCAAAATCGAAGCAGCGGATGGATTCCAGAGCGAGCATGGCCGGAACCGCGTGGCCTATCCTTCCGCAGGAATGGATGCCCCCGCCGCCCAAAGCCGAAAGCACCAAGTCGTCCGCCGGCGCCACCAGGTCCTCATAAAGCTGGGGCGAGATCATCACCGCGGAGTCGCAGCGGATGAGCACCTTTCCCTTGATCATGAAGCCGTGCTGATGCGCGTACCCGCCGGGGCCGTCCTGGACATAGGGCTCGAACAGGCGCGCGCAGGCCACCTGCAATTCTGCCGTCCTCTGAAAGGCTCGGGCAGCCAGTTCGGGGCGTTCCAACATGTCGACGAACAGATCGGCACCCAAAAGCTGTTCCACCGTATCCAGAGGTCCCTGCAGGTCCGGAAGCGTGATATGCAGGGCGGATTTCAGGCCGGGATAGAGACCGAGCAAGTCGCGGTAGGTCCCGTAGGTTTCAAGTACCCGGGGAATCCATCCAGCAGAGGCAAGGTTCGGGTCCGCCTCCGCTATCTTTTCCAGGCTGATGGGTTCGTCGTCGTTCCGCCGTATCCACGGCGTATTGTCCTCTGTCTGTTCCGCGTGGCCCCCCAGGACCGACGCGACCAGCACTGTCCCCCAATTCGGCCGGATGCTGGGCGGTAGATCGTCGCCAACGGATTCCCCCAGGACGATGCTGGTCCCCCAAGCCGACACCAGCTCGTTGTAAAGCATGGCGGCAGGGTCTGAGTAGATGGCACCGTTCGGGAGCGGCTGAAACCGGGAAGCCTCCGGAAAGGGGTAGGAAAAGACGATGGGCAGGCGTTTGACGCGTTCAAAGTCCAGGGCGGCACGGTGCAATTGGTCAGCATTCGTCCCGCGCCGGGCCAATTGGCTTCCGGCTAGGTAATCCAGCAAGCGTGTCAGCTTGTCCCTTTCGGTTTCCACGTCACACCTCCCCAGGCCCTGGCACCCGATTCCTGAACCCGTTCAGTCCAGGATCAGGCAGCGCTTGGCAACACTTTTCAGGTTAGCCTTATCCATATCGGTAAGGGGAATAAAGGGCTTCCTGCATTGGCCGCAGGGTATGCCCTGAAGGTCCATCAGGTATTTCTGGGCGTTCAGGGCCTTGCCCGTCTGTATCAGGACCTGTATCACCTCGTTTGCCTGGTCCTGGTAAGCCCTTGCCCCGGCTATGTCCCCGGCTTGGACGCACTTCCGTATTCCCAGAAATTTTTCCGGCATGAAGTTGAAGGTACTGCCGATTGCGCCGTCGGCTCCCATCGCCAGTCCGGCCAAAAACATCTCGTCGAAGCCGTTGTAGACGATGAGCGCCGGGTCGTCCTTTTTCATCCGTTCCAGCTGATAGAAATCGTTGGAGGTGAATTTGACACCCGCGATGCGGGGATGCTTCCTGAGTTGCTTGATAAGGTCCCCCGTGAGGGTTACACCGGACAGGGCGGGAAAATTGTAGGGGATCACCGGCAGGTCTATGGCGTCCGCCACATCCCGGTAGAAGCCCACAACCTCGTCGGCGGAGAATTTGTAGTAGAAGGGAGGGATCGAGGAAACCGCATCGGCGCCCGTTTTCAGCGCGTGCTTGCCCAGGTCAATCGTGAAATCGGTACCGATGGCGCCGATATGGCAGATGATGGCTACCCGCTTTGCCGTCTCGTCCACGACGATTTCCAGGATGCGCTTGCGTTCCTCGTGGGTCAGCAGGAAGGCCTCGCCGGTGCTTCCGCACACGTAGAAACCGTCGACTCCCCGTTTGATGTTGACGGAAACCAGCTTCCGCAGGTTCGACTCGTCCACTTTGCCGGCCGCATCGAAAGGGGTCAGGAGCGCGGGAAAGATGCCTTTCAGTGATTTCACAGTATGCCTCCATGGAAATGACTTCAATATTCCTAGTGATATATCATAATCACGAATGCTATGCCAGACTCGGTTCAAAAACCCATAACCCTGCTACTTGAAAAGCCGTTGCTTGCCGCTGCGCAGGTGGTCCCGCACCGCCCTTTCGGCGGTATCCGGGTCGTCATGGGAAAGCTCGTCCAGGAAGGAAAGATGGCTCCTGCCGTCCAGCCTGTCCACGGGTTGAAGGATTCTATTCATGCGGAAAAACACACCAAGGCGGATGAAGCGACGGAATTCCCTAAGAAGGGCCGGACAATCTGATAGCTCCACCAAACCCGAGTGGAAGGCGATTTCCTGTTTCCAGTGTTCCGGCGCTTCCGAGGTGGTCGAGTCGAGGTCCACGGCCAGGGCTTCAAGCCTTGCCCGATGAGCCCGTACAGGCTCGCCGCAGTACAGGCGCGCGGCCTGGCATTCCACCGCCTCGCGCAGCATGAGCTGGCCGAAGATGTCCTCCTGCCGCACGGGTTTCACCAGGGTGCCCTTGCGGGGAATGCTCTCGACAAAGCCTTCCATTTCCAGCTGAAGCAGGGCTTCCAGTACGGGTGCCACGCTGACACCCAATTGCTGGGCGATCTCGCGGCGGTTCAGGATATGCCCGGGAACCAGCTCGTTCTGCAGGAATTTCTCCAGCAGATGCTCGTACACATTCTGCGAAAGCGAATGCTTGGGTGCGTCATC
This sequence comes from Breznakiellaceae bacterium, assembly GCA_964202565.1. Classification (GTDB taxonomy): domain Bacteria; phylum Spirochaetota; class Spirochaetia; order Treponematales; family Breznakiellaceae; genus SZUA-426. Next base: position 10,987 of record CAXNJE010000072.1, read on the forward strand.
CGTTTCCTGATCCATGTCCGCCATTGGCTTCATGGGTCCATGATAACCGAGCTTTTGTGATATATCAAGTGCATATTTTTGTTTTTATCTTGCGCTGTTCGGCAGACCAGGTGTATGATATATCTCATGATATATTGGAGGTCGAGATGCCCGAACGAATTTCCTTCGAGTCCATACTGAAGCTGAAACGCTGGAACACACCCACAGTCTACAATGGTTGGGAAGCGATAACCCGGCACTCCCGGGATACCTGCTTTAACAGGGAGCCCCTAAAAGATTTCATGCCAGAGATGGGACCCATGGCCGGGTTCGCCATCACCGTAGTCATCGAACCTGGCGAGAAAGGCCATCGGGAACGGAACGTCAACGCATGGAACGAGTACCGGCGCTACGTTGCCTCCATTCCTGGTCCAAAGATCGTGGTGGTCCAGGATCTGGACAAGCCGGAAACCGTGGGCGCCTTCTGGGGCGAGGTTAATTCCAGCGTCCACCGGGCGCTCGGCTGTGTCGGCACCATTACCGACGGAGCCATCCGTGATGTTGACGAGATGAAGGATGCGGGCTTCAAGGCCATCGCGCGGGGACTTTGTGTCGGCCACGCGTGGAGCTACCCCGTGCGTTGGGGCTGCGAGGTCGAGGCCTTTGGCTGCCCCATCAAACCGGGTCAACTCATCCACGCCGACAAGCACGGTTTCCTCACGATACCTGAGGAAGACGAGCTGCTCTTGCTGGGCGCCGCCGATTTTCTGGACCAGCTCGAATGCGAGACCATCATCGCCGCTGCAAAGGGCTCCATGGGTCTAAGCCCCACGGAAATCGTGGAGAAGCTGGAAAAGGCAAGTGCTCGCTACGCTGAAAGGGTCGAAAGTGTCAGGGAGCTTTCTGTGCACGCGGTTCCTGATTTTTAGGATCGATGCTTCCAAACCGGCAAACCGCCCGGTTCCGGCCATTTCTTTTTGCCTCGTACAGGGCCTTATCCGCGACGTGTAGAAAATCGCTTAGATGTTCTCCACGACCGGGGATGGCGCTATTGGAGCCTATGCTGATGGTCACCCGCACACTCTCGCCTTCATGCATCAACGTGAAGGCCTCTACTTCTTTGCGCACCCTCTCGGCGGTTACCATCGCGCCGTCCAGGCCGGCACCCGGGAGCAGCAAGGCGAATTCCTCACCGCCATAGCGTCCGACAAGGTCGACGTTGCGCAGGCCGGAACGTATAGCTCCTGCCGCTCCCGTCAGCACCTCATCCCCTATCCCATGGCCATAGATGTCATTGATGTCTTTGAAGAAATCCAGATCCGCAATCATGACCGTTACCGGCCGCTTTTCGCGAGCAGACAACTCGATATACAATTCGGCCAACTCAAAAAACCGCCTGCGGTTCAGGAGACCGGTTAGCGTATCGGTTTCCGCGAATTTCCTGAGCCGGTCCAGTAGAGCGGCCGTTTCCGTAACATCCCGCATAAGTATGGCCGCACCCTTGACGGACTCGCCAAAACCGCGAATGGGGAACGCCCTGGCCGAAAGCCTTAAGTCAACGCCGGAAGGATCCCGCGAGCTGTATTCAACCTCCCCTGTTCCAAGCACGACCAATTTCTTAAGCTCATCAACTCCGGGAACCACCAGGGGAAGTTCATCGCCGATCCGGAGTTCCACTCCACCCAAGAAGCGTCTGGAAGATTCGTTGGCGTCTATGAGCCTGCCCTGGCGGTCCAACACGAGAAATCCATCCTCGAGCGAGTCGATGGCGATCTCCCTGGCAGCCGGTATCATTTCGAAAAGACCGAGCTTGAAGAGCGCAAGGTAGAACGAGACCCCCGAAATGGCCGCTGTGAAGGGCGAGGAATCAAGATTCCAGGGGATCAAACCCGCAAAATACATCAAGGTTCCCAGCCAGGGTACGATGGCGCCCAAAGCTATAAGTACTGCTTGGGCCCTCTGTTGACGTTCAGCGACAATGGCGTATCGAACCAGAAAGAATGACCCCACCAAAATCTCTAGTTGCATCACAATCCAGTGTACATAATAAAACGGTCCGCGCTCAAAGCCCAAAATGGCGAAAGGCGCGTCTGTACGAACCCAGGTGCGGGTGTAATAAAGATGTAATACGTCATTGGTCCAGACGGCTGCGATAATCAGCAGGGGAAAGAAAAACAGGATGGACAACACCAGCTTGGGGGGCCTCTTTCCGCAGGTGAAACGGTACGCGAACAACAACCAGAAAAGCGACAGGAAGGGTATGCCCAGGTATTCGAAGCGTATTGCCATCAGCATACCCGCAAGATCGGTCCGTGATAATTCCACCGCGTAGGCAGCCGCGTATATGGCGATGCAGAGCAAGAAAATGGTTATTTCCCTGGCCCCGATCACACGGCGACGCTCACGGGTTACCGCAGCGAGAAAAATAAAAAAGCCGGAAATGGCTAGAAGCAAAATGATTATGACCGCAGGAGCGCTGTTCATGCCTGATTGGAACCTCACTAACTTATCGGTACATATTCCACCAAGCAGCACCAGGAAAGAACCTTTGTCGCCGGGTCAGGGAGCGACTACCCGGAAGCCGTAATTCCGGCTGACGGAGACGGGATCGCCGTACAATCGGGCAGCAGCCCGCATGGAGCCGAGCGGGTCGGACCAGCTGCCACCACGAAGGACCCGGTCGACGTTCGAGTCCGGCCCCCTGGGATTCGTCGACGCCGCGTCGGAGTACGGTCCGTACCTGTCCCAGCACCATTCCCAGACATTGCCGGCCATATCGTACAGCCCCCAGGTATTTGCGCGCTTCAGGCCCGCGGTATGGGGCGAATTATCGGCATTTACGCTGAACCAGGCGTGAACCTTTGCGGTTTCGGGAAGGTTCGAGTCACCCCAGAAATACACGTTTCCGGTTTTACCGAGAGCAGCGTATTCCCACTGGGCTTCCGTCGGCAGGCGATAGCCGTTTTTAGGTTTCTGAATCCCGTCAACATCCGCTGGAAATTCGAACTCCGCCACGACAGTGGCGCTTCGGATCGGTCCTGTGGCGGGATTCCTCAAGGTAATGACATAGACCGGTTCGAGCCCTTCGAGAAGGGATATTTTATTGCAGAATTCCAATGCGTCGTACCAGGTCACCGATTCGACGGGGTAATCATCCGAGACACCCGCGACCGTGAACCATGACGGATTGTAGCCCATAAGCTCCTGGAACAAACTTTGTGTAATCTCGTATTTGGATATCCTGAAAGAGTCGAGGGTTACCGTATGGACAGGAGCTTCATCCTCCCCGGCGTTTTCGTCGCTTGACCCCATCGAAAAGGAACCGGAAGGAATCCGTATCATTGTCAGATCGGATGGACCGTAATTGGGTGCGTCATCCTGGAACCAATCGCACGACAGACAACCAATCGTACAAAGGACGCCGAAGGCGACCAAGATCCGCGGCCAAGAGGCAAGGCCCTTCATTCGTTGATCTTCCATAGTCAAATCAGCCCTTCCTTATATAGAGGGGGATCGAGGCGCACTCCTTCCCATCCACCAGTAGCGAGAATCCTACCACGCCGGATCCCTTGAACCGCACCTTGGAGACGTTGAAAAGTATGTGGGATACGGCAGTCGCGTTCCCTACCCCACGAACCTCCAGGGTACCCGTCACGGGTTCGATCAGGTTCTCCCCATCGAGATCGCGGGTCTCCACACGAAAATCGTGCCTTCCGAATTCCCAGATATCGAAGCGCAGACGCACGACTATGGCAACGAAGGGATGGATGCAGGGAAATTCGCGGGCGACTATGGTGTCAAAGGTGCCCACGACGGTGAGCTTCCCCATATTTTCCTGTGCGAAATCGCATAGGGTGAAGAGTTCTATCTTCAAAGTCCATCCCCTTCAATTATGCTTGCCTGGACGGTCCATACGCCGTACCTTTGCAGTACGGAGGATACCATGGCAAAGATTACTTTCAAAGGCGGTCCCATATCCACAGTAGGCGAGCTGCCAAAAGTGGGTTCGAAAGCCCCGGATTTCATACTCGCCGACGGATCGCTGGCTGACAAGAGGCTGACGGATTTTTCCGGCAAGGTAAAGATACTCAATATAGTTCCCAGCCTTGATACGTCGGTATGCGCACTTTCCGCGAAACGTTTCGACGCTGAAGTGGCGAAGCTGCCCAACGCCGTCGTGCTGACCATATCCTGCGACCTGCCCTTCGCGCAAGGACGCTTCTGCAAGGC
>CAXNJE010000073.1:0-15047 GCA_964202565.1 Breznakiellaceae bacterium
TCACAATGTGCCAAAGTCCGAACAGCTCGCCTATGGGTTTTCCTTGTTGTTCAGCGAGTTCTTGAATAACAGATCCGTATTTATACGCTGATCCACGCCGAATACCGGCTTAATTCCTTCTCGATTTATACTTCGGAATGGACAGTCCGCCGGATCGGAATATGCATGGCTTTCCTTGTCGTTTATGATCGAATCCAGAACGACAACGACTGAAAGGGTAAAGAATACCAGAGCAGCGTTTGTTTTCTTTTTTGAGGTTTTCCCGCCAAGAAGGGCATCGAGGCGCTTGGAAACCGGATTGGGTATCTGGAAATTATACGGTTCCATAGGGTTATCGATTCCATTGAAAGGACCGCTGGTTTTGCTTTTAATCCCCGCCTCGATGCCGGCGGCGACTCCGGTAAGGACTTTCCTGAGTTCCCGGACTGCTACATAGAGTGGGACGGAATCCTGCTTGCGGTAGGGATGGCTTGTAACGGATGATTCAAAACTAAGGTAAGGCAGAAAATTAAGGCGCTTGACCCACAATAATTCTGTCAGGGTGCGTTTCGCATAGTTTGATGTACGCGATTCGGGAGAACCATCGATGAGTCGGGCATATTCCGTCAGTCGTGGAAGGTATTCCTTACCCAGCGCGTCTTCCAGATAATCATGCCATTCATGTATGATGCGAGTTATCACGAGGTCAGCACGTTCTTCCTCTTTATCATCCTTGTTCAGGGTGCCGAATTCCACATAGCGCAGCCCGTAAAAAAGTTCTTCGAGCATATGCATAAGTATGACCACTTGATGCAAGGCATCCGAGGGAGACACAAGCTCGAAGCTTTTTTTAAGATCAAAAACATCCGCAAAGTAGGGATATAAATCCGGCCAGGAATCCAGCTTGTGCCAGCCGCCCTGGGGAAAAAGGCTTTCGAGGGTTTCCAAACCACGCTCGCGTGCACGATTGCGGGGTTGGGGGGCTTTAACGGGTTCTGATGCGCTACTCACGGATTCTTCGTTGGTCCCTTCGGTGGAAATCTGACTCTCCTGTTCGGCTGGTGTGTCAATGACCGTTTCATGGCTTTCTGCCGGTACAGTAGAAGAATCCGACGCATTTCGGATCGTCGTAGCATAATTTTCTGCCGGGATTTTTATCCTTTCCGCTTCGGATACACCCAGGAAAGTCTCGAAACGGCGTCTTCTTTGAATGAATAGTTCTTCGTAAGATAACCATTTATCCGACAGTAACTTAAGTAAAAGCGGGTATAGGAGGAAACGGACGCTGCGGGCGAGATATATGTACGAAGCCAAAGCGGATCGAAAATGGGGACCGTATTTTTCTTTTGCTTCTACCGTATTTTCCATCAATAGCTGTTTTTGTAATGCCCGGAAAGCGTCTCGGACGTGAATTTCCGGCTCAAGTCGCCCGAGGACGTACAAAGGTTTATAAAAGGCTTTTAAAATGTCTGCCATGTCCCCTACGAATATGTCCCGGGGTTTTGCCTGCAGTCTGGACAGGTCCGACGCGATCCGCTCAATATTCCAATTGCGGATCGTATCAAGTACATGAAGCGCGAAGGGATCTTGCTTTTTAAGGAGTTCCGCCCTGGCAATATTATTACGGGGAAGTAAAGTCCTGGTAGAGGCAACCAGTGATTCCAGGCGGCTATAGTACTCGTTCATCCTTTTTGTTATGAATACAGGGTTCACCGGGTCAGCTGGTTCTCCGAATAAGGAAATCATGGAATAGAATGCCTGGCTCGAATTCTTGATTTCAAATTCCGGTTGTGCGGCGTAACGATCCATTTTCAGACGGTCCATGTATGTAGCCTTAAGAGGTACCGACGGATCGTCCGAATAGTCTGTCCCGGAATCGTTTTCTCCTCTCCCTTTCTTTTTGGATGAAAAGGCGCGTCGTAGTTTTTCATCCTGGTCAGCGGGTGCCATTTCGACCCGTCTGGTGGGTCTTGAGTTGGAAGGTCCCCTCCCCCCGACACTCACGGTTACTGTCTCCTGTCTGGTTTTAGGATGACGCGTGCTATTCGTCGCGGTAGGCATTCCCCGTTCCACGCCTACTTCACCACCCAGTTTTGAGGCGATGCGCTTGGCTTCTTCCGAGTCGATGTCGCCAAGTTTCCTGCGAACCCGGTCAAGTTCGCCGGGCTCGTAAACGGCGGGGGGCTTTTGTGCCACGCTCATACCCTCAGATAGAGCTTTTCGCCAAAGCCCCACATGTTCCGCAATGCTATTTTTTCACCCCAGGAGGTCATGACCATGCCGTTGAATACCCCGAAAGGCGATCTGTATTCGCACCGGGTAAGTAAAAGATTATAAAGATAGTTATTGGCTTCCCGGGGTGTGAAAGTCAGGTCTACCATGCCTTCCAGATCCTGTATGACCCAATCCTTTTCTATCCCGTTTGGCTGGGTAATCCTGATCGGGGGTAGGGGATACATGCGGCCTGCGAGCCAGAGGCAGTTTTCATTATTCTTGAAGGCATCACGGGTCTGATTCTCGACCAGGGAAAATCCGGTCCGACGGCCGGAACCGTCAAATCCGAAACCGGAAACCCAGGTATTTTTCATCCTGTAGGGATAATATCCCTTGTAATCGGTCATAAGGGCTGTCGCATTTTCCGGGTACAGGGTTATGTGGCGTCCGCCAAAAACCAGATCGCCTCGGGCTGGTACAAGGTTCTTATAAGTATACATGCAACGCTTGTCGCTGAAAGGCAGACAGGCTACCAAGGGCATGGTCTGCGCACGGTTTAGATCCAATTCTATATGTGCCGTGAATGAGGGTCGTTTTCGTGTGGGCTCTATATCAAGGTCCAATTCCACCCGATCAGCATCAAGCCAATCGTGGATGCGGAAATAAAAACCGTAACTTCTGCTGGTGACTGCGGAATTGGACAAACTCCGCGGAAAACGCCAAGCCCCAAAGGGCAAGTCCTTGCTGAATTCCAGTTTTTCCTTGGTTTCCTTGTTCCAGAGCGTTACTTGGGCAATGCGGTAGTATTTTGCATTCACCAAGGCAGCGGTAAGATAATAATGCTCATCCTGGATTTGGAAAGCCTGCCATTCCTTGATACGCAAATCCCGCAGACCCTTTGGAAGGGGAAAGGCAAAAGGATGTACGACATTCAGAAGATCAACCTCGGTGAAGGCAGTATTCCAGGTGCCCGGAACAGGTAATCCATTCTCCAGGGGAGAAGCCCGAGCAGGCAGGATGTCACGGGAATACATCAAGAACATCCAGTAGCATATAGCAGGGATAAGGCTTGGGTACCCGCAAGACCGCTGAAGGCCGAATTTTCGCAATTCACGGTTTTTTTGTCCTATTGTGTATGACCATCTTATGTCCGGCAACCAGCAGATGATCAGCGAGGCTATAGCCCATGACACCGGTGCCGATGAAAGCGGTTGTTTTCATGGTGGGCATTATATACCGGAACGTCGGAAAGAGGCAAACCGGCGAAGTCTTGGCCGTTTGCGTACAGGCCTGTTGCGTAGTATGCTGTCAGCATGGCGATACTTTTATATTCCCTCGGCGCTGCCGGGGAAGTGACCGGTTCGAAGCATGTGGCGGAGATCGACGGTCGTGCGTACCTTATCGATTGTGGTGCATTTCAGGGTCAGCGGGCTGAGGCAGACCGGAAAAACCGCGAATTCGGCATCAGTGCTGACAAAATTGAGGCTGCGGTATTGACCCACGGCCATTTCGACCACTGCGGTATGTTACCCCTTCTGCCCAAACGCGGGTATAGGGGAAATATTTTTGCCACCCCCGCCACCCGCGATATCGCCAGCCTGGTGATGATGGATTCGGCACGTATCCAGGCTCGGGATGCCGAATATCTTCGAAAGCAGGCTGCGAAACGGGGCGAGAAATTCGACTGGAAACCCTTATACGACGAGCAGGACGCGGTGAGGGCCACTGAACAGATAGTGACCACCTCGTACAACCGGCCCATCCTGATTGGGGAAGGTGTCAAGCTGGAATTCTTCGATGCGGGGCATATTCTGGGTTCTTCCATGGCAGTGCTTACCGTGACGAAGGGCGGAAAGGAAACCCGCATTGCCTACACGGGTGACTTGGGACGGAAAAACAAACCCATAATCCGGGATCCCGATCTTATCCCCGCTCCGGATTACCTCGTACTCGAGAGCACCTACGGCGACCGCCTGCACGAATCAACGGATAACGCCCTGGAAAAGCTCGCCGCTGCGGCCAACAAGGCGTACCGCGAGGGTGGGAAGATCATCATCCCCGCTTTCGCCGTCGAACGCACCCAGGAACTGGTGTACTACTTCCACATGCTGGTGGATCAGAAAATCATCCCGGAAATACCCATCTACGTGGATTCGCCCATGGCGACGAACGCTACCACGATTTTCCAGGTACATCCGGAGTGCTACGACCAGGAAACGCAGGATGCCTTCATCAAGCATCATAAGAATCCTTTCGGGTTCAATTCCCTGCATTTCACCAACAGTGTGGATGAATCGAAAGCCCTGAACGATCTGAAGGGAGCTGCGGTGATCATATCGGCTGATGGCATGTGCGAGGCTGGAAGGATACAGCACCATCTTATGCACAATATCAGTGACCCGACCGCTACCATCCTGATTGTGGGTTATATGGCGGAACATACCCTGGGCCGCCGCATCAGGGAACGTGAAAAAGAAGTAAAGATACACGGCTCCTGGTACAAGTTACGGGCGCAGGTGGAAACCATAGACGCCTTTTCCGCCCATGCGGATTATGCCGAAATGGGAGCTTGGCTGGACGCGATAGACACTTCCCGGCTCAAGCGCATCTTCATGGTGCACGGCGAGGCAAAAGCGCAAAGCGCGTTCAGGAAATATCTGGCCGGCAAGGGCTTCGACAAGGTCGATGTGGTCGAGTACGGTAAAATCTACGAGGTGGAATGACGATGGCGTATTTGACCGGCTTTCATGGAATAGAAGAACTGATCAGGTCTGGAAAGGCCAAAGGACCATTGTTGGTGGCCAATGCGGGCCCCCGGGCCAGGGGAATCATGGCCTTGGCGGTTGAAAACAAGATCCAGGTCAACCGGGTGGGAGAGCATGAACTGGACAGGATTTCTGGTGATCATCGGGGAATCGCATTGGTGATAGAAAGTGGAGCCGATTCGAACGAAACGACAATCGATGCCTTTTTGGAAGGTCTTGAGGAAGGTGCACCCGCACTCGCCGTCATACTGGACAGCATCACCGATCCACATAATTATGGTGCAATAATACGTACCTGCGACCAATTCGGCGTAAACCTTGTGGTGGTTGGTAACCGGCGTTCCGCAAAGGACGCGGAGGTTGTCTCACGGACCAGTTCCGGCGCGAGCGCCTGGGTGCCGGTCGCGGCCGTACCCAATCTGGTGCGTGCCGCCCAGTTGCTGAAAGAAGCCGGCTTCTGGATCTACGGGGCGGATATGGAAGGTGACGATATCGCCAGCAAGGATTTGCGGGGGCGTACGGCCCTGGTGATGGGAAGCGAAGGGAGCGGGCTGGCACGTTTGCTGAAAGAAACCTGCGACGGGATGGTATCGATTCCAACCTTTGGCCGGGTAGATTCACTCAATGTATCGGTTGCGGCCGGCGTTCTGCTCTACGAAGCGATACGCCAAAGAAATTCGACCGGAAAAGGCAAGAAAAAGGGGTAGAACATGTTAAGACCCTATGTTCGGACAAGTGAGCGCGTGCTGTACGGTTTTTCCCTTGCATTCAGTCTTGTGGTATACGCAGCCATAATCGCCGGTATGACCCTGGCCGGCATTGCGGCTTACAAATCCTTGCAGACAGCCTCCTCGTATGAAATTGCCGATGAGATGGCCCTGGAGGCCTTACCCCAATTTGAAGAGGAAATCCCGCTTGAAGGCGAGGCGGAACTAATCGAAGAAGAATTTGTTGACGAGGATTTCGTCGATGAGGAATTCGTAGAAGGTGAAATAATCGAAGGCGAAGATCTCGGTGAATATACCGAAGGTGACTTCTCCGAAGAAAAATACTCCGATGATGAGTACGCCGAATATGAGGATTTTTATGGAGAATCCTATGGTAGCAGTCCGTCATTTTCCAATATCGGAGCAATGGCCGGACCCGTGACTCTTGTCATCGTCCTTTTATATATAATCCTGCTCCTTGTATTCGTTGTAGGTGGCCATATTCTGGCTGTCGGTTATCTGATGGGCAACGGAGTACGGGTAAGCGAAAAACAATTCCCCGAACTATGGGCTTCGTTCATCAAGGCGGCAGCCGTACTGGGTGTTCGCAGGCTTCCGGCTTTTTATCTTGTTGAGGCAGGCGGGTTGATGAATGCCTTCGCAACCCGGTTGTTTACCCGAAACTATGTCGCGATTTATTCAGACTTGGCGGAACGTTTATATGAGGGTGATGCCGAGTCGGTCGACTTCGTCATTGCCCATGAGCTGGTGCATGTACGCAGGAATCATGCTTTCAAGAGCCTTTTCACCCTGCCTGCCGAAGCAATCCCTTTTTTGAAAGCAGCCTGGAGGCGGGCGTGTGAGTATACCTGCGACTCGGGTGGCGCAGAATTCTCCCCATCCGGAGCAGAAAAAGGATTGATCCTGCTTGCGGCCGGCAAAAAACTTTCCGCGCGCATGGATGCAAATGCATACCTTGAAAGTTTCCTGGCGGAGAAAAGCATTTGGAAACGGATCTCAGAAGTTTTTTCGTCCCATCCACATCTACCCAAACGTATTGCCGCTCTTAGAAAGCGCGTATAGGAGACCACATGACGCCATCGAAGGAAATGCTCGAACGTATCGCCACTGAGGAAAAAGAGCTAGTCCTTGATTCCTTCAGCGAGGAAACTGCCTGGCGGCTAGGGAAGCTACTAGCTGAACTGGCGTGGTCGCGGAAATTACCTGTTGCCGTTGATATCCGGCGTCCCGGTCAGATTATGTTCCACGCCGTTTTCCCCGGTGCGGTGGCCGATAACGAAGAATGGGTGCGTCGCAAGACCAATGTACTTTTCCGTTTTGGCCAGAGTTCCCTCGCGGTAGGTGTATCCCTGGCCTTGGCCGGTAAGACAATCGAGGAAAAATCCTTCATCAGTTCTTTTGAATTTTCTCCCCACGGGGGAGCCTTTCCCATTCGCGTCAAGGGTGTGGGGATTGTCGCGGCAGCCACCGTCTCGGGCCTTCCCCAAGAGGATGACCACGCCCTTGTGGTGGAAGCCTTAAGACAGTTAAAGGCCGAAAAAGTCTGAAACGAAATTACATTGTATGTCCAAAGACGCACAGCGTGTATCCAAGACCCACAGCCTGAACCGTAAAAAATGCGGTTCAGGCCGTACGGTTTAATCCATTTTGCCGGTTGCTTGACTAAGCGGTATCTGGCTGGGTCGCTTCTTCAGCTGGATGAGGATGGCTATGAGTATAAGGACAGCTCCGATCCCATCGGTTAACAAACCTGGGGTCACCAGCAGGATACCACCGATAAAGAAAAGTATTCGTTCAATAAGCGACATGCGGGCAAGCAGATAGGCACTTACGCTGGCCGCTACGGATATTATACCCACCAGACTTGTGACAATCATCCAGACCATGGGCAAAGGTTCGATGTTGAAAAGCAGCATCTGTGGATTAAGAACGAAGATGTAGGGGACCAGAAACGCGGCTACGGCCAGTTTCGAGGCTTGGAAACCGGTTTTCATCGGGTTTGCCTTGGCGATACCCGCGCCCGCGAAGGCTGCCAGCGCTACGGGCGGAGTGACGTCGGCGATGATGCCGAAGTAGAAGGCAAACATGTGGGCCGGCAGGATGATGGCAGCCGGAATCAGCGAGCCGGCGGGAAGACCGGACTGCTGCATCAGGATCATGATCACGGCCGGAGCGGTAATGGTCGAGGTGATGACGTAGTTTGCGGTGGTGGGTACGCCCATGCCCAGCACGAGAGATGTGATCATCGTGAAGAAGAGCGTCAGCAACAGGTTGCCGTTGGCCAGGGTGACCAGGCTGGAGCCCAGTTTGAGCCCTAGTCCGGTCTGGGTGACGACACCGATGATGATACCTGCGCACGCGGTAGCCGCGATTATACCCAAAGCGCCCCGGGCGCCTGATTCGAGCCCCTTGATGATGTCGATAAGGCTGATCCGGGTATTCTTCTTCAACATGGATGAGCCAATGGAGAGGATGATGGCCCAAAGCGCGGCTTTCATGGGGGTGAAACCGGTGACAAGCAGGTAGATGATGGCGATGAGGGGTATGATGAGGTGTCCACGGTCCAAAACGATGCGTTTGAACCTGGGGAGCTCTTCGCGGGGGATACCTTTGAGGCCAAGTTTTTTGGCTTCGAAGTGGACCCCGGCCCATACGCCGAAATAATACAATAAGGCCGGTATGGCCGCCGCGCCGATGATGCGCCGGTATGGAATATTCGTGAATTCGGCCATCAGGAAGGCAGCCGCTCCCATGATGGGTGGCATGAGCTGGCCACCCGTGGAAGCCGTGGCTTCAACGGCACCTGCGAACTCGGGTTTGTACCCCAACTTTTTCATCATGGGGATGGTGAAGCTGCCGGTACCGACTACGTTGGCTACCGATGAGCCGGAGACCGTACCCATAAGGGCGCTGGACAAGACCGCGACCTTCGCCGGGCCTCCAGCTGCCCAACCGGCAACGGCGTTGGCTATGTCGATGAATAGTTGGCCCAGTCCGGTTTTTTCCAGATACGCTCCGAACAGTATGAACAGGAATATGAAGGTACTGGATACGCCGATCGGAATTCCAAAAACGCCTTCCGTTGTGAAGAAAATATGCCCCACGAGGGTTTCGACATCGGCACCACGATGCCCCAGCGTACCCGGAATGTAGGGACCGATAAAGGCGTAGGTGACAAACACGACCGCGATCACGACGATGGGGATACCAACGACACGGCGGGCCGCTTCCAGCACCAGAAGGATTCCGATTATGCCGGCAATGATGTCGAATAGGGTTGCGGTGCCGGCCCGTGTTACGAGGCTCTGATAGAAAACCACAACGTAAAGCGGGGCCGCCGCTCCGAAAACCGCGAGCACCGCATCCAGGGGATGAATCCTGTCGCGCCGCCATTTTTTGCTAGTGGGGTACAGCAGGTAAATGAGGGACAAGCCGAAAGCCAGATGGATGGAACGCTGTATCATGGCGTCGAAGACACCAAAAATGGCGGTATATAGTTGGAAAACGGAAAAACTGATGGCGAAGGCCGCGATCAATTTGCCGGTTATTCCTGTCAGCGTCCGGTAGTCGGACTCCTTGTCGAACTTTTTGAGGATCGCTTGGGAGTCAATCGAGTCGTCCCCTGTATCAGTACTCATGCCGGCTAACCTCCGAAACTGGGATTAATTTTTCCTTGCCCTCGGTAGCTTATGTATCACAATTCTCGATCTGGCTAAAAGAACCAGTGTATCCTCGGGTGGTGCCCATGCGTCGAAGGGGTAGAATTTGCCACCCACCATCAGACCATGCCCGGAGAGTATGGAAACCATGACGGGTATTGTTTCGAATCGACGCTGCATCGACAGGATGAATTCGCCATTCTCCAGTCTGAAGCCTTCTTCGGTTTCGGTTGGCATGCCTACACCGCAGCTCTGGTAACGCAACTCGTAGAGACGGAATCCGCCCTCAGATTCAAGTTCCATGCACTCCTCTACAGGAGTAAGGTGGAACGAATGTACAAAAACATGGGAGAACCGGCCATCAGGAAGTACCAGCCTTGCCAGATGCTTTCCCCTAAGATCGGCGACGACCAAGACCGGTTCCCTTTCAAGAGAGAAACCCACCAAGTGAACACCAGTATCCGGGGCATGACTTGTGATACCGAACACAAGCGCACCGATTAGGATGGCACAAAACAAAGCGGCCGCTACGATCGGTACCGTACGGCCGCGTCCTGACTTTTTCGGTCCCTCCCCATTTCCGGCAGAGGGACCCTGATCGCTTATTTCTTGTTCTCCTTGTAGAACTTCTCGGCGCCCGGATGCAGCGGGATGGACATGCCGTCGGTGGAGGACTTGAGCGTGACATCCGCGCCTTTCTTGTGGGAGGCTGCAAGACGGTCGCCGTTGGCGAACATGGTCTTGAGCATGTCATACACGGTCTTGTCATCCAGCTTGGCACTTACCGCGAGCATGGATTTGACGGAGACGGTCATCACGTCGGCGGCTACATTCTGGTAGGTGTTTGCCGGGATGACGGTGGGGGTATAGAAGCTCCATTTGGCCATGAGTTTGGCGGCCACATCGCCATCGACGGCGACGAGGATGATCTTCTTGGAGGCTGAAAGGTCCTGGATGGCGGCGGTGGGCGCACCGGCTGTATTGAAGGCCGCGTCGATGTTGCCGTCTTTCAGGTTGGAGGCGGATTCGGCGAAGGAAAGGTACTGCACCTTGATGTCGTCATAGGTGAGTCCGGCCGCTTCGAGGATTTGGCGGGCGTTGAGTTCGACACCCGATCCGGCGGCGCCTACGGAGACACGCTTGCCCTTGAGGTCGGTGATGGTCTTGATTCCGGAGGATTCAAGCGCCACGAGCTGGCAGGTTTCGTCGTATAGCGATGCGAGACCTTTGATGTCCTTCATGCCTTTACCGGCATAGGCTTCGGTATCGGTAAGCGCGTAGTAGGCGGCGTCGTTCTGCACGAAGATGACGTCTACTTTCGCGTCCTTGAGCATGGCGATGTTCGCGGCGGAGGCACCGGTGGAGGTGGCGTTGGCGTTCATGCCCTTGATATTCTTGTTCCAGATTTCGGCGAGGGCGCCGCCCAAGGGGAAGTAGGTACCGGCGGTTCCGCCTGTAGCAATGGTGACGAAACGTTGTTTGGGGGCGCAGGCACCCAGGACGAGTACGAGGGCGAGCACGGAAAGACTGATTACGGGGAATAATTTCTTCATGAAAAGTAGCCTCCTTGGGACATTTCCCAGACTGAAAAGTACGTTTTTACCTATGAAGTATCACCGTATAACCGGAGCGCTGTCAATTGCCTTCATTGTTTTATGGTATCCAAAAATAATGGTTGACGATTTTGGGAAAGCAATTTATGCTGACAATCTACCGACCGACTGGTCGGTATGTATACAGTATATAACGACCGACTGGTCGGTTTGATAAAATCCGGATGGAGAAAACGTGAAATGAAAGAAACCTTCTACCATCTGGACGAAGACAAACGGCGGCGTATTGAAGCAGCAGCCCTTGAGGAGTTTGGTCGTTATGGGTACGAGCGGGGATCTACGGACCGCATTATCCGGAAAAGCGGCATTTCGAAGGGTGGCCTCTACGAGTACATAAGTTCTAAGGAAGACCTTTTCCTGCATATAGTCGAACTTGCGTACGGATCACTGTACGACCACATAGGTTCCAGCCTTCGCATGAAAGGTGCCGTTCCATCGGATTTGCTGGAACGCTTCCGCGCGGCTTCCGCATCGGCCCTCTCCTTTTATCTGAAGAACCCTTCGGTGGTCCGCCTGTTGGCTTCTATAGCCCGGATCGACGATCCTGATGCCAAGTCCCGGGCCGAAGCCATTTTCGGCAAGCGCTTCCTGGACCTGTTCGGGGACGCCGATTTTTCCGGCCTCCGTTTCGGACCCGACCGCGTCCTGGATCTCCTGCGCTGGATGCTGATAAAGACGCGGAACGATTTTATCGCCGAACTTGAGCGGTACGAGGATGGCGCAGACCTGCCAGCGGAAAAGATTTCTTCCGCATATCTCGCGGATTGGGACTTTATCCTTTCCGTCCTTTCGGACGGCATTTATAGCCAAAGGGGAAAAGCATGCTTGGATTGAGCGGTATTGGTGTGGCTGCGGCCTACATCCTTACGATCCTGTCCGCCGTGTTGTGCGTCGTGTACGGGATCTGGAACTGGAACAAACCGGATGAGGCTGAGGAACGGGTGGAAATCGCCGAGGAAGCCGCATGGGAAAAGAAAGATCCGGAAATGGGAGCCTCTGAATGAATATAATGCTGACAGGAATCACCGTCATACTATTTTTGGCGATAACTGCGTATCTCAGTTATCTTGGTTTCAAACGCACCAAGAATGCCGCCGATTACCTTGTGGCCGGCAGGAAAACCCATCCGCTCGTCATGGCCATCTCTTACGGTGCCACCTTTATCTCTACTTCCGCAATAGTCGGCTTCGGCGGGGCGGCGGCCGTGTATGGCATGGGTCTTCTCTGGCTCACCTTCCTGAATATCTTCGTGGGCATCTTCATAGCCTTCGTCGTGTTCGGCAAACGAACCAGACGGTTGGGTCATGCCCTGGAAGCCCATACCTTCCCTGAAATATTGAGCAAACGCTATGGTTCCCGCTTCCTTCAAGCGGCAAGCGGGTTATTGGTTTTTGTCGCTATGCCCCTATACGCCGGTTCGGTGGTAATCGGCGGAGCCCAATTCGTCGCCCAGAGTTTCCAGATTTCCTACGACGTGGCACTCATCTTCTTCGTGTCGGTGGTAGCGCTGTACGTCATCATGGGAGGTCTGAAAGGCGTCATGTACGCGGATGCCTTCCAGGGCGCGCTCATGTTCATTGGCATGGCTATATTGCTTGTAGCGGCCTATGCGAAATTCGGGGGAGTCATCAAGGCCCACGAAGCCCTGAGTTCGATCGCCGCGCAAGTACCCGAAAGCATGAAGAAACTTGGCCATCAAGGCTGGACCGCCATGCCCGCCGGTGGTAGCGTGTACTGGTGGCAACTCGTGTCCACCATCGTGCTTGGCGTGGGAATAGGCGTCCTTGCCCAACCCCAGCTTGCGGTGCGTTTCATGACCGTACGCAGCGACCGCGAGCTGAACCGCGCGGTATTGGTTGGCGGCGTCTTTATCCTGATGATGACCGGTGTTGCCTTCGTTGTTGGAGCCCTATCAAATGCCTGGTTCTTCCAGAATCCGGCGTTCGGTAAAATAGCGATCGCATCGGCAGGCGGCAAGGTGGAGAACATAATACCGTTATTCATAACCACCGCGATGCCGTCCTGGTTCTCGGCTGTATTCATGATAACGCTGCTCTCTGCGGCCATGTCCACGCTGTCCTCGCAATTCCATGCCATGGGCACCTCGTTCGGCCGGGACTTCCTGGAGGTAGGCTTCAAGGTGCATGCGAAGAATGCCACTGCCGTAACCCGCCTGGCGATGATCGCGGGCATACTGGTAAGCACCTTCCTGGCGTGGGGTTTGCCGAAATTCTTCGAGACCGGCTCCGCGATAGTGGCCACCGGTACGGCAATTTTCTTTGGTATCTGTGCGGCCGCGTTTTTGCCGGCCTATTTCAGCGCCCTGTACTGGAAACGCGCCACCCGTGCCGGTGCCATCGCGAGCTTCCTGGGAGGTCTGGCGGTAAGCGCCTTCTGGCTGGTGTTCATCCACGCGAAGGAAGCCGTACCCCTCGGAATCTGCAAGGCCCTGTTCGGCGTGCCCACCCTCGCGGGAAGCTCGATACTTTCCCAGGTGGATCCCATCGTCATCTCGCTGCCCGTATCCGCCTTGCTCATGATTGTGGTGAGCCTGGCCGGAAAAGTTAGCAACGAGGAGACGAAGACGTTGTTTGAAACCAAAAAGGGCTGACAATACTTAAGTTTGACGAACCTTGTTAATGTGCACCGATGGACGCTACATATTGTGTAGCGTCCATCGGCAATAGTGACCCTTAGAGTGGGTTAGACTGAAAAAATCACCCAATAACAAGCTTCGTTTAACTAGGGAAAGGGTACGTTCCGAATTCCTTGAGTGCATCCGACATGGCAAGTATATTCTCAGCCGGAACCTCATCCATGATGGTATGTACCGCGCCCAGCATGAAACCACCCCCCGGACCGAGCAGGGAACATACCCGTCTTACTTCTTCGCGCACTTGGGCGGGAGTACCCACGGGCAGGATCCTTTGGGTATCCAGGGCGCCGCAGAATACTATGCTGGCTCCATAGGTTTGCTTTAACCTGCGCAGATCCGACATGCGGCCCGCTCCTGATTGGATGGGGTGCAGGATATCTACACCGATTTCGATGAGGTCCGGTATCAGGTCGTATACGTCGCCGTCGGAATGGAAAAATATTTTTGCCTTGGTGCGTTTCTTGATGAAGGCGATGAGGGCCGCATGTACGGGTTTCAGGATTTCGCGATAGGTATCCGGAGAGACCATAAGGCTCTCCTGGGTACCCAGGTCGTCCCCGATCTTGATGATATCCAGCTTGTCGGCAGCCTGGTCCAGGAAATGACCCATCAGACGTTCGCAGAGGCCTTCGATTTTCCAGAGCAGGGCCTGGGCGAATTCGGGTTCCACCAGCATGTTCTCCAGGAAACGGTCCAGTCCCTGCATCGCCTGGGCGCGTTCGAAGGGGAATAGCAGCCAGGGGCAACCCAGCACCGCGTACTCGTTCTGTTGTGCCAGTTTGTCGGCCTCCCCTCGGACATGCGCGATCCTTGAGGGATCGTCCATATCGGGCCAGGTATATCTTTCGATTTCGTCCAAGGTCGTGGCGTCCGCCATGGGATGGATGCCGGGATACCAGCGGCCGTCATCTATTTCTTTTTGGCCGGTGCCCCAGTCGTCTATGAAGGGCGTATGGGGATCCCGAGCTTTGACCCGAGCGAGTACCGATTCCGGATAGGCGTCGAGTACTGCGCGCACATCGGACCCCAACCGTACCAGCACTTCCTCATCCGGTAACGCCGTCCCCAGTTCCGGCCAATCGTAGATATAGCGGTCCGGAGCCGAAATCCCCAAGAGGCGCTTGAGTCCCCTGTAGGGTTTCATTTTTATGCCCGAGGCATTCGTGCCGCCAAGTAAAAGCGGTACCCGATCGGCTTCTTCATGGTTCAGTGCCGCAAGAACGCGTTCTTTGGAGATCATTACTGTAGTATGGTGCGCTTGAGCATGGCGGGCAAGGCGAAATTAGTTAAACGAACCTTGTTATACCGCCACCCTCGCGTACTTGGGCAGGTATTCAGCCCGCACCTTGAGCGGAGTCATGTACGTCCGGCACCAAATCCTGTTCCAGATTGGCCTTACGGTCTGGTGGGTGTGGAAGAGCCGCTCCGTGAAC
>CAXNJE010000074.1:0-15007 GCA_964202565.1 Breznakiellaceae bacterium
GTTTCGGGTGCGTGCGGGCAACTCGGTTCTACGCTCAGGACAAGCCCAACCGAAACCGACCCTCCTGAACACACTGGTGTAAAAAACAAGCTTGACCCGTAAAGTCTTTTTTAGGTACTCTCATATTGATATGTAACGCGTGGCCGTTATCGGGGTGGTAGAGCGTACACTACGTTCAGCTTGAACGGGGAGAAACGCAAAGCCTGAGATCATACCCGTCGAACCTGATCCGGTTAGTACCGGCGTAGGGATTAGGCTTTTCTGCACTCGTCCAAAGCCTGGCGGATGGATCCGGTTTTATTTTTCCCCCTCATTCCAAGCTCCTCACCTGACGCGCTCCAAGGAGTATGTGTATGTATAGGCGAAATATGCGAAGTGGTGGGTATCTCGTATTGGTACTTTTTTTTCTAAGCTCGTTGGTCCATGGAAAGGGTACTACCGAACAAACAGGCAAGCGAACAGCTCCTGAAGAATTGATTGTCTGGACCTACGATTCTTTTGTCTCCGAATGGGGCCCCGGTGCCAGGGTTGCTGAATCCTTCTTGGCGAAAACTGGCGTTTCCGTCCGCTTCGTGAGTCAGGGTGACGGTGGGGCACTGTTGGCTAGGGCTCTTGCCGAGGGAAAGGGTGCAAACGCAGACCTGCTTTTGGGTTTGGACCAAAACCTGGCACCGAAAGCTATCGAAGCGGGACTTTTTATTGCCTACAAACCCAATGGAGCGGAAAATATTCCTGCCGGATTGGTTTTGGATCCTGACTTTAGGCTAACGCCCTATGATTACGGTCATTTCGCCCTGGTGTACGATTCTGAACGTATTCCCAACCCGCCAAGCTCCCTTGAGGACCTGACCAAGGAAGAATTTAAACGGAAACTCATCCTTATGGATCCCCGAACCTCGACGCCGGGCTTGGGTTTCCTTCTCTGGACAAAAGCTGTCTATGGCGAGGGATGGAAGGATTACTGGCTAAGGTTGGCACCCTCCATCCTTACTATTACCGAGGGCTGGGACAGCGGATATGGCCTTTTCATTGCGGGCGAGGCTCCAATGGTGCTCTCCTACGCGACGAGTCCTGCCTATCACCTGGAATATGACAGTACAGAACGCTATAAGGCTGCAGTGTTCATGCAGGGACACACGGTTCAGATCGAGGGAGCGGGCATACTTGCATCCACGAAAAAGCTTGGGAAAGCACAGCTGTTCATGGATTTCATGTTGGGAACTGAATTTCAGGGAATCTTGCCTTTGACAAACTGGATGTACCCTGTAGTAGACATTTCCCTACCCGCCTCTTACCGCTTGGCGGTAAAGCCACCGGTAATCCTGGCCAACCCGACCTTAAGTGAAGAAGAATTGCGTGAATGGGCCAGCTTGGTTGCAGGACATTGAGGTAAAGCCACACATGGCCAGGGTGAAACCCACGACAAGTACAGTCATTTTTATTGGTATGGCCTTGGTGCCTGCTTTCTTCATTCTGTTGTCTTTCATTCTGCCGTATGTCGCGGCAATCCGCGATGGACTCCCGGTGGTCGTTAACATATTGGGCGAAGCCTCAACCCGCAGGATCGTCGGGTTTACCCTGGGACAGGCTTTGATGAGTACCTTACTGGCACTCGCCATCGGATTGCCCGGTGCTTGGTTGTTGGGATCCGGCCGTTATCGTGGCGCAGTCTGGGTACGGGCTATAGTGTCTATCCCCTTCGCCATGCCGCCATTGTTGGTTGTTCTGGGTTTCGTACTATTTTTTGGGCAAAATGGTTGGGCGAACCGTTTTCTGATGGCCCTAGGCAGCACAAGCATCAAACCGCTTGATATCTTGTATCGGCCCAGGGCAATAATATTTGCCCATGCATTCTATAACTTTCCGATTGTCCTTCGCTTCGTAGGGGAAGGGATATCCCGAGCGCGTACAGCCTACGCGCATGCTGCCTCCAGCCTTGGGGCCTCTGGACTACGCTCCTTCCTTACGGTTTTCCTCCCGCTTTCATTACCGTCTGTCGCAGCATCGGCCATACTCGTTTTCCTGTACTGCTACACCAGTTTTGCAGTCGTGCTGGTGCTGGGCGGAGGTCCAGGGGCAACTACCTTGCCGGTTGAAATTTATCGGGCTACGAGAATTTCCCTGGATTTTCCCCGTGCTGGTGCACTCGCGCTGATTGAGACAAGCCTCGCTTTTATGGCATATGCTTTGTACGTTCGAATGGCCGCGTTTTCAAGCTCCCTGTCTGGCACTGTCGACAGAACTGAACAAGTTGAAGTTCGATCCATGCATCGGGGACATAAGATGGAAACTGCACCTTTTTCTCACCCTATCATACTTATTTATACAATCATGATCCTGATGCTGGTATTAGGCCCACTACTATCGGTATTCCTGGAATCTTTTCTCGTGCGAACCCGGCAGTCCTCCATACCCACCTTATCATCCAGATGGTGGAAAGAAATAAGCACGAGCGCCGTTCCCGCCCTGGGTCGATCGGTTTTATTGTCCTTTTCTGCTGCGACGATTTCGGTATGCATGGCAGGATCTTCGGCCCTGGCAGTATGGGGAATCCGCTCTTTTCCAAAAAAGAAAAGTGGTGCGGGTGGAAAACGTATTTCAAGCTGGTTTGGAGCCAGGAGGTCCCTTTCATCTGGACGCCGTCCTTTTGTCGAACGCGCGCTGGCTGTCATGTGCGCTGCGCCTCTGGCCTCTTCGGGTATAGTCCTTGGCTTGGGGTATCTCAGATTTTTTGGATCCGGCCTGGGGCGATCTTTTTGGGCTCCCGCCTTCGCCCACGCGATATCAGCCCTGCCCTTTGCGTATGGTTCCATCTCCGAAGGACTCGCATCCCTCCCGTCCTCGCTTGCCGGCGCATCTTCCTTGCTAGGTGCCCAACCTTTCAGGACAGCTATTTCGGTCACCTTGCCTGCAGCAAAAAGACGGATATTATCAGCCTGGGCCTTCGCCGTCGCCATTAGCCTGGGAGAAATGAACACGGTCCTGATGTTGGGTTTGGAAGATTTCGAGACCCTTCCTCTGCTTATTTATCGGGCTTCCGGCGCATACCGTTTTGGATCCGCCTGCGCGGCAGGGGTGTTACTGGCTTCGGTCTGCGTTGCATCCTATGCCCTTTCCGAATTCGCCGATCGACCAATAAAGCAAGGGATAGGGAAATGAAAACGTCAATTTGCATTCATGCCCTAAAAAAAAGCTTTGGTGACTTTCTGGTTTCAGTGGATTTGGAACTTGGGGATAGCGAGCTCCTGGTTCTTGCCGGTCCCTCAGGATGTGGGAAATCCAGCGCGCTTAACCTGATTTCCGGCTTGGTAGAAGCCGACTCCGGATCCATCAGCATAAATGGAACGGATATCTCCGGCGTACCCTCGTGGAAACGCGGAATAGGCCTTGTCTTTCAGGATTCCTCTCTTTTTCCCCATCTTACGGTGGAAAAGAACATAGCCTATGGTCCCTTTATCGCCGGGAAACCCAAGAAAGAGCAAAGAGAATTGGCAAATCATTATATACAGGCACTACGGCTGGGTGGCTATGAAAAAAGGCGTGTCCAGACGCTTTCAGGCGGGGAAAAGCAGCGCGTGGCCATAGCCCGCTCATTAGCAGCTGGCCCTCGGGTCCTTCTTATGGATGAACCATTTTCCAGCCTGGACGCACCACTCCGCCGAGAATTCAGAACCGAATTCCGTGAACTTCGCGAACGAGAAGGCTTTCCCTGCATATTTGTTACCCACGATCGGGAGGAAGCTGCAATCATGGCCGATCGCATCGCCGTCATGCAGAATGGATGGATAGTCGAGACAGGCCCGCCACAGGAATTGTTTTTTGCACCCAGGACGGCATTCGTCGCGGAATTTCTGGGTCTGGGCTCCGTCCTGCCCATCCTAGAAACTTCCAGACACACCGAAGTTTCTACTATCATCGCGTGCGCGTTGGGTAAAATCAGGATACCCTTTGTCTATGAACAGGGAGCTGCCTTGTTGGTACCGAACGATGCTTTGCGGATCATGGGCAACCTATCTCCTTCGAACAAGGGCGCGTTGACAATAAATGGGCTTGTCACAGCATTGGGTTTCGAAGGTGAACGCTTCATAGTACGGATACAGATAGCGGATGGAACCATACTGAACGCACTCTCCAACCGGAGGGATAAGGCCCCAAAACCCGGAGAGTACATCAAGGCAGAACTGGATTCTTCCTTGCTTCGCTTCGTTTGTACAAATCCACCGGTACTGTGAAATTCAGCGAAGAAAATAATTGAGGGCGGATTGGGACAGGCCGATGATGGCTCCTAAAAGCGCGCCGAAAACATTGATCCATTGCAGCTGGTCGGCCAGGACATCCAGGACGATTCGTTCCACATCTTTCATGTCCAGGACGTTTATTCTATCAGCGACCAACTTACGCACATCCAGGGTTTTTAAGGCAGCAGAAATCTTTTCATCAAAAACCGACAGGGCCCTGTCTGCGAGAAAACGGTCGATTTTGTCTTTTTCACCCGCGTTGATGCCCAATAGGACCGCAGCGGTTTCTGAACCGCGTTCCTTCAGGAAGCGATCGGCGGAATACGAAAAATTCGATCCCGCTCCTTGGCGAATATGGGTAACCAGAAATGTGGTGGCATTTTTAGCCAAGATTTTACTATCCACGCCAAAATAATCGTGCATCACACTTCTCAAGGGTTTTTGGGCATAATCTGAAGTCACTCCGGAGATAAAATCCGAGATACCCTTTTTGGTAGTGTCCATGGCTAAAAGAGATGCGCTGCGTTGGGCAATCATACTGGCGAAAGCAGAGGGATCTGTGTTCAAGACTTTTGCCAATTCGGGAAGGGGCATTGCGAGCAGCTTCGCAAGGCCCTGTTGAATGCTGCCTGCAAAGCGGTTGCGGCTTTCCGTTTCCACAGTCAATTCTTCGACCCGCGCGATGAATTTGCCGATTATTTCAGGCATGCGCTCCGCAAGAGTACGATCATATTGGGCAGCAGAAATGAAGAAGCGCTGGAAAGTGTTCAATTCGCCTATCGCATCCCTCATAAAAACCCTGCCCCGGCTTTCCAATTCGGATCTTACTGTTTTCTGGTTCAGGAATTGCAGCAAGGCCTTCGCCAGGTTGGGATACAATGCATGGGCCAATGAAGCCCCTGAGGCGACGATATCGGGTGGAAGCAGGCTGAGGAGTGCCTTATCTTCCTTTGCGGCATCCAGAATCAAGCATTCCAAGGCTGCGGCAAGTTTGCCTGTATTTTCGGCGGAAAGAAGGAAATGGGTAATTTTCTGGGGGAAATCCTGACCGAATAATCCGGTAAGACTTTTTTCTCCCAGACTCTCGATAAGATCTCCAACTGCTTTTGAGGCTAATAATTCGAAAGCCTCCGATTGAACAAAACGATCTACGAGTCCCCCTGCCGTACGGGCAAAATCCGAAGCACCAAGATATTCCAGGTCCGACTGTTGATTCTGTGTGGAAGGAAAATGGGGAACCGACAGGGCCAATTGAGAGATGGGGGTATCGAGAAAATGCTGAGAATAGTCCGCGATGGATTTTTCGATGGCCAGACGGAAGTCGTCGGAACGTATACGCTCCCGGATGATATCCTCGGTCACCAATTCGCGGGCGACCATCTTGCCAATATTTTCGGCCAATAGTCCCCTGCGCCTGGGCAGGATCCCCGGCGTAAAGGGTAACCTTATTCCTAATACAAAGATTGCCTTGAGAGGCCTGAACAGCATCTTTATGGCCAAGGCGTTCGTTACGTACCCGATAATTGCTCCCACGAGGGGTGGTACCAACCAGAGGAATACCGTTTTCATTTAAGGGATGCTCCTGCAGCGGTTTTAGCTTTTGCCTCGTTTTCGAATATTTTTATATCCATTTCCTTAAGCCAACCCGGTTCTTCGCCTTGATTCCTCACCCAGTAACCAGAATCTCCAGCCGTCATACCTTTCCGTCGTTCCGAGACAGGAATTATCGTATCCCGGCGATAATAGCCCAACACGATCGCATCCGATTGTGGTACATCGAATACCTGCGCGTAGGACGATACAACCAGAGCCCAACCCAAAGAACGCGATAGGAGCGGCGTAGGTGGAGGAGGTGCGAGCCGGGCCAAATTCCGCTTGTCCGCAGAATTCGAATCGCACGCAGAAAGCAGGGGAATTGATAAAACCAGTAAAAAAATGAGGATGATTTTCATGAAAGGCTTCGCCCCTTGCGGAGATTTTCTTTTTGGTTCAGATTGAGCTGGTGCACCGCCAGATTATAGCGTTATTGGGCAGCTTCGTCATTACCGTCAGTGCGGCAGAACCGCTCTGCGCCTTGGAACTGCATCCATTCGCGTCTTCCGGCGTAGCGATACAAATTCAAAATCTGGAAGGTGCCCCTGCCCTGCCCCAACTCCGCAGGTCGATCGAAGCCGGTCTTGCACTTTCCGGCAACAGTCCTGTGAGCATGGGTATTTCTGCCGGAGCTTTTTTCACCGACCCGGCCATTCCTGCCGGAATGATTTCTTATCGTGGCTATTACGGGACGCTGTTGCGCGTACTGGTCGATTATTCCTTTTTATCACCAAGACGAAATACCTTTTTCATCTCCGGCATGGGCGGGATCCAGCTGGCCAAATATGCCAATACTGAGCTTGCATTTTTAGCCTTTGAGTACTCCATTTCACCAGGCATCCGTGAAAGAAGCGCTGCACTCGAATTGAAGAGTGCTTTCCCTCTGGCTCTGGAAGTCCGTGGCAATATAGTCTCCTGGTCCTTTGGTCTCCTGTTTTCGCTGGCCCTAGTCCCCAGAAAGGCAGGAAAATGAAAAAGTGGGTTCCATCATTTCTTGGCGTAATATTAACCCTTGCCTCCTGTGCCTATTTTGAGACCCCACCTGCCAGCCGGGCTATTGTGGTGGGAATGGACTATTATCCCAACGCCAACAGCCTTTCCTGGTGCGTCACCGATGCCCAGTCGATAGCTGAATCACTCGGGATAGAATCAGGAGAAATCAAAAAGATTCTGGCGACGCGTTCCCCTGCGGTCACAAAAAGCAGACATGACATACTGGACAGTCTGGAAGCTGCCCGTGTGGAAGCTCCGAATGGATCATGGGACCTATTTCTTTTCTATTATAGCGGACACGGCATCGACCTGACCGGCGATCTGGTATTCAGCAATTACGGCGATGGGGTTACAAATGATACCATCCCGCCGGAAGACTTGCTGCAAGCCATCGCGCAAATCCCCGCACGGGTACGACTCGTCATTCTGGATAGTTGTTATTCGGGTAATTTCATAGAGGAATCTCCAGCCATCTCGCCGTATCCTGCGGATTATTCCAAAGGGAACGAACTGTTCAGTTTTCCCTTTTCGTTTAAATTGTTTTCTTACGTTGCATCGGCATATTCAATAGGATCATCCGGTGACATCGTCGTTATGAGCGCAGCCGGATCGGACGAGCTTTCCTGGGAAGACGGCATTCTGAAGCATGGTATTTTTACGGCTGCATTGCTCGAGAGTATTGCCAAGGGCGATTTAAACCAGGACGGACTCGTTAGCCTGACCGAGGCTTATGCGTATGCCAGGGGCTTCATCTCCAGGGAATGGAATCAACAATACGAAGTCGTTGCATATATGCCGCGAATCAGCGGGAGCCCCCTCGATGTGACCCTTTTCAGGGCTGCCAAGGATTAGGCTGGGATTTCAGATTTTGAAGGTTTTCATCAGCTTGGGGAAGAGTTTTCGGTCTGAATCGGCGAAATCCAGGGATTCGAGTTCCGAAAAAAGCGCCCAACGCCATTCGCTGTGTTCGGTAAGGATACGGGGCGTTCCATTCATGATTACCCGGTAGGCATGCAGGGAAAAGCGCTCCGTTCCGTGGTCAAAAACCGCTTGGGCAAGAAAATCCCCGACCTCGACATCCAAGGCGAACTCTTCCATATACTCGCGTCTGAGGGCACCCGCATCGGCTTCGTCGCTTTCAACCTTGCCACCGGGAAACTCCCAACGATTCCCCATGGACCCACCACTCAGGCGGCGGGCGATGAAAACAAGGCCATTTTCAACAGCGATGCCTGCGACAGAACGTTTCATCTTAGAGGAAGAGTACCATTGGGAAAAGGAAATGGGCTGCGGCTGAGAGGACAGCGCTTATCCCTACCCACTTACGATTTTTTACCAGAATTTGGTTGAGCCGTTCCGAAGCCCTGCTGGGCGTAGAGCTTCGTGATCGATAATATTCCAATACCAAGGCAAAACCCGCAAGCATACCGGCAATCGCGGGTATCAGGTCTCCCACAACAGGGATATCTCCACGGACGACGGTCAGAAGTTTGAAAAAACCGACTGAACTGGTGAAAATGCCAAGAACCAGACGGGTTGTTTCGTCCAGTAGAAGAGTGCGGATGCCGTCCAAAGGGCTGTTTTTTACTTCCGGGTCCAGCGAGAGTGAGTACCCCGCAAGGAAATTGAGTAGAACCGAAAGAAAATAAAACTGGATCATGCCTGTTTCTCCGCCGCTTTTCCTACCACTACCTTATTGACATAATAGAGAAAACCTTGGCATCGGTCAACCTTTGGAGATACCGATGGAAAAATCCGGTAAATTCCGGACCAAGTCATTCCACAGAAGTCTGCAGGACGACATCCACCTCGCCAACCAGTAACCTGATTTCGATTTTTTCCAATCCACTTTCAGGGGCTTTCAACGCAAAACGAAATTCTTCCTGAAGCTCGTTGCCAAAAATGAGCTCCTTGGCCTCTGCATGGACAGGTTCCTTATCATTCTTTACCCCAAAAGCACGGATTTCTGACTGTACCGGACCATTGTAGGCATTGTTGCGGATCCTGGTTTTCTTTAGGGCTACATATACGGCGCTTTCATATTTGAAACTGCTCAATTTAAGCTTGTTGGCACCGAATTCCGCTTCGTCCCGGGCAGGCATAAGATAGGTAATTCCAAAAATCATCAAACAGAGGAGTATAATCGCAAGAAGGAGGAAGGCCGATGCACGGTTAGCAGTCAAGGAACGGAATAGGCCAATCTTGCTGAAGGATTTCTCATTGTTAAGAGCCCGAACAGCATCATTCGCGTGTTCAAGCCTTCGCGCACGTGAATAGTGGAATACCAGCTTATCTTCGGATTCGTCCTGCTTCAACATGACTCCTTGGATAACCAGGCAGCTCCGGCAATTCTGCCAGCCATCCTGGCAAAATCGGCGGCATCACAAAAACCTGCATCCTCCTGCGCGGCCTTTCCCGCTTCTACCAGCAAGGCTGCGGCGGCGACTGCCGAGGGGAAAGGATCAAAGCCTGCCTTGCTGGTTTCGCCGTTGCAGTCTGCCGTCTTTTTTGCCCGTGCAACCAAACCTGCAACCAGTCCCGCCAGGACGTCGCCGGTTCCGCCGGTTGCCAGTACGGGGCACAATCCGTCGATATAGCACAGGCGTCCGTCCGGAGCCGCAATGCGCGTAACGTGGCCTTTTAGAATGATGACCACATTTTTTTCCTTCGCCGCCAAATGAAGGTACGGATCAGGGTTTTCAAGCACCCTGTCTTTGGGTATTCCTATGAGGTCCGAGAATTCCAGGGGATGCGGGGTGAGTATGGTATTTCCAGAAAAAACCCGCCCGCCGATCATACGGAGCGCGTCCGCATCCAATACGAGCAAAAGACCCTGGGCTTCCTGGGCTATGAGGCTTTCCAGAATCCGAACCCTGGCGGGATCGCGCCCCCAACCCGGGCCGGCAAGACACACATCGGTACCTGTTTCTGTCCCGGAGGAACCGTCATCGATGCGGACGATGGCACCATATTCGGAATTGGCAAGCACAGGCCACAGCTCCTTGTCCACCCTCAATTTGATGAGGCCCGCTCCTGCCGCGCAGGCTCCCCTGGCTGCCAGTTTTGCGGCTCCGCTCGTACCAACGGAACCTGCCCGTATTTCAACGACCCCGCGGTTCTGCTTGTAAGAGTCGGCCCGGACCGGTGGTATGGAAGCCGCTGCCTGCCGAAAGTCCGTCAGGACCGGTGAATTCAGGGGTAGATCCATTCCAGGCGGGAAAACCTCTTCGCAGGCCAGGATACGGCCACACCTGAGCCGGGCGGCGGGCAGATATAGGCAGGTTTTTCTGGGTTCGACAGCCAGGGTAATATTTGAGTCCAGCAGACACATACCGGGAAGCCAGAAATCGCCCAGACCAGAGGGAAGATCGACAGCGATGACAATGGGACCATCGGCTAGTGCTTTTACTTTGTTCACCGCTTCGGCCATTTCCCGTGCGCTACCACGCAACTCGCCTTCCAAGCCGGTTCCCGCCAGGCCATCCATGATGAAGTCAGCCTGCGAAAGTAAGGCCTGAAGAGCGCCATCCTTCGCGTTCCAGGTATGGATGCTGGCACCCATTGACTGGAGGGCATGAAGGTTGGATCCGAACGGAGTTGCCTGTTGGCCTGTCTGTATGGTTGGGAGAACATCCTTGAGTATCACGCTGGTGGAGCGAATATCAAGGCGCTTTTTGATAACCAGCTGCCTCGCCACGGCCAAGGCATCGGCGGCGTTGTTGCCCTTTCCGGCCAGGATTACGACACGGCCGAAGTCGCTCAAGCCAGGAAAGGCCGATACAAGGGAAAACGTGCAGGAGGCAGCGGCGGCTTCGACCAAAGCGTGGTCGCTAAGGCCGAAAACGATACGGGCGCGTTCATCGACAGCCCGGGCTACCGAAGTTGGGACAAGCTTCATGTGCGGGGCTCCCCTATAAGCCGGTCCGTCCGCCACCAGACTATCTTAGCTTCGAATTCGGTGGCCAACAAAGCCGACAGGATACCATCTGTCGAAAGATGGAAGGTGTTGAACATGAGCTCCTCGGCATCCACCCTTATAAAACCGATTTTACGTTCCTTCAACCCCGTTTCCATGACCAACAGGGCATAGCCACCCTCGTCCGGGGAATAAAAGAAAAGTTTCCCGCCATGGGCGGCTCCTAAAAAGGAATAGATATGTTCTACCTCGATGCGACGATCGCCGTCCATCTCGTAGCGTTCGAGGACCGGAATATCTATGGACGAATCATAGGAACCCGTCGGCACATCCATGACCCAGACCATTGAGCCGTCATAGCCTATACCCGCCCTGGTGTTGGTGGACGCATCCACAGTATCCTTATAATAATCCATTTTAAGGAAGAGCTTTCTGCTGTCAGGGTCGGGAACGATGCTTTCGAGGGACGGTTGTGAGCGTCTCCCCTCCGGTATGGGCAGGTCGTCCCTCTCGATGAGTACCAAATACAATAAATTACCGGACTTATCGAACCAATAGACATTCCAGCCCTGGGTATGACGACAAATAACCGCCAATTCATCGTCGTTTGACAGGTATAATCCTGTAATCATGGGAAAAGGCGTACCACCTATACCTTCCTGGCCAAGATATTCGACAAAGCGGCCTTCATTATCGAAACGGAGCACGACACCATCGAGAAGGGTCCTGTGTTCCGCATCCCAAGTACGCCTTTGCGGCGGCAAGCGATCTTCCACGAAGAAGTCCTTTTTTGAATTTACAGCAATTTCGCCGGGTGAATAGAGGGGATAGGGTGTGGCGCGTCCGGTTATCACATCAGAAGTATCGGCGCTGCCTTTCAGATTCAAGGGAGGTGGGTTGGATTCGGGGTCGTAAACCATGGACAGCAGATCGCCGTAGGAGGTATATTTGGCTATTTTGGAACCGTTGGCATCGACTATATAGAAAATTCCGTCCCTCATGCTGATTCGGGTTTTCAAGGATTGGGACCGGCCTTCCAGTCCCAGCAGGTCTATCTGGTCTTCCATGCGTCCGAATGACAGCTGGAACAGATTCTCGCGATCCACCGAGGGCACTTCACTTTCGACGCAGGATAAAAGGGAAAGAATGGCAACAAGTGTGGCAACTAACATGGAAATCATCGGGAAACGATAGACGCCGGGCGCTTTCTTGTCAATTGCGATTCCCGAAACCGCGATTCCCGATTACCCCTACTTGCCAATTGGACGCGATACAGGTACATTTTGCCTCATGCTAGAAAAGCTCGTAAAGGCTGTTTTCGGATCCCAACACGATAGGGACATCAAGCTCCTGCTCCCTTTGTTACATATGGTAAATGAAAAGGAAGCGTGGGCTTCTTCTCTCGGAGCGGAGGAATTCCCCCGCATGACCGCACGATTCCGCGAAAGGCTGAAAGACGGGGAAACACTCGACTCGCTTTTGCCCGAAGCCTTTGCCTTGGCTCGCGAAGCCGCTCGCCGAAACCTGGGTGAACGCCCTTACGATGTGCAGATACTCGGTTCGATCGTGCTGCACAAGGGCAGGATTGTTGAAATGAAAACCGGCGAAGGCAAGACGCTGATGAGTGTCGCCTCCGCATACCTTAACGCCATTCCCGGTGAAGGCGTCCACGTCGTCACTGTAAATGATTACCTTGCCGCCCGTGACGCGGAATGGATGCGCCCGGTATTTTCCTTTCTGGGTATTACGGTAGGAACCGTTCTTTCCGATATGGACAACGATCGGCGAAGGCAAGCTTATGCCTGCGATGTCACGTACGGAACCAACAATGAACTTGGCTTCGATTACCTGCGCGACAATATGCGTTGGGATCTGGAAGGCCGGGTGCAAAGATCCCACAACTTTTGCATAGTCGACGAAATCGACTCCATCCTGATCGATGAAGCCAGAACGCCCCTGATCATCTCTGGTGCGGCCGAGGACGATACCTTCAAATTCGCCGAGGTGGACAAGCTCCTTGGCGATTTGCAGGAAGTGACGAAAAAGGCCGATGGCGAGTACCCCGATGAGGCTCAGGGCGAAGAAATAATTGGCGACTACAAGCTCAACGAAAAGAACAAGAATATTTCCTTTACCAACGATGGCCTTGGCAAGATTGAGAAAATTTTGCAAAAGCGTGGCCTGATTACCGGAAGCGTCTTCGACGAGGGTAACTTCGAGTTCATCCATTATTTCACCCAGGCACTGCGGGCGCACAAACTGTTCCATATCGACGTTGACTATGTGGTGCAGGATGGTTTGGTGCAGATTGTAGACGAGTTTACCGGGCGTATCCTGCATGGCAGACGTTATTCCGATGGCCTGCACCAAGCCATCGAAGCCAAGGAACGTATCAAGATAGCCCAACGTAACCGTACCCTTGCGACCATAACCTTCCAGAACTTTTTCAGGCTGTATAAAAAAATATCCGGCATGACGGGAACGGCCGACACGGAAGCCGTGGAATTCAGTAAAATATACAGGCTGGATGTGGTTGTCGTACCGACAAACCTGCCCGTAGCCAGAAAGGACGAGGACGACGTCGTCTACCTGAATGAAGAAGAAAAGTGGAATGCCCTTTGCGAGGAAATTGCCACTGCCCACGCCAAAGGCCAGCCCATGCTCGTTGGTACGGTTTCAATCGAAAAATCGGAAAAGATATCAACCTTGCTCACCCGACGGGGCATACGCCACGAAGTACTCAATGCCAAGAACCATGCCCGGGAGGCGCTCATCATCGCCGAGGCCGGAGCCAAGGGCGCAGTGGTCATCGCCACCAATATGGCTGGCCGTGGAACGGATATAAAGCTTGGCGGAAACCCGGAATTCCGGGCCAGAAGGCGTTCTGGAACTGGTGCCACACCTGAGGAATACGCACAGGCCTTCAAGGCTGAGTATGAAAAATGGAAGGGTGAATACGAGGAAGTCAAATCCTTCGGAGGCTTGTACGTCATAGGCACCGAGCGTCACGAAAGCCGTCGCATAGACAACCAGCTACGCGGGCGGTCCGGCAGGCAGGGCGACCCTGGACGGTCGAAGTTTTTCATCTCCATGGACGACGAACTGATGCGGCTTTTCGGTGGAGCGAACATCAAGAACCTCATGTCAAAAATCGGAATGGAACCTGGCGAACCGATTTACCATCCCTGGCTGAATAAAAGCATCGAACGGGCGCAAAAAAAGGTAGAGGAGCGGAACTTCGAGATACGCAAGCACTTGCTTGAGTACGACGATGTCCTGAACCAACAACGCAAATTCATATATGACCAGAGGGACGCCATACTTCGTGACCCGAAACTTCGTGATCGAGTCGTTTCAGCCGCCCGCGACATGACCGAGACAGTGTTGGAAACCTACAAGCTTGCCCTGCGGAAGGACACCGTGATTGCCTTGAGGGAACTTGAAACCTTCCTAAAGGAAAAATTCGCGTATAAGCTTGAAGTCGCCGCTGACGCACCCGAAGCCCAGAACTTCGAAACCCTATCCACGATGATAGCCGAAGGTCTTGAAAGTGACCTTTCCCAGAAAGAAACCATGGTTGGACCGGATAACCTGAATGCCTTTATCCGTGGCCAATATCTGCAGGCTGTAGACCGTAAATGGCTGGACCATCTTGAAAACATGGAAGGCCTGCGTGAAGCAGTCTACTTACGGAGTTATGGCCAGAAGAACCCCCTTACCGAATACAAGATTGAAGGATTCCAGATTTTCGATAGGATGATTGAGGATATCCGTCAGGAAATCTCATCCCGGGTCTATCTGGTGAGGGTACGGGCTGCTGATGAACGCGATAACCGGCCCAGGCCAGTAGCCATCGCCCACGCAGCCAGCCACGGCAGCATGGGAGCCTTTGGCGGAGCGGCGGGTTCTGCGGAGGGTGGAGGAAGCTCCGGTTCTGGAGGCGGTATTTCCAGGTCAGGCGGCTTGGGCGGCCAACGTCCTTCCGGCCCTTCCTCAAGAAGCGAACCCGAAGCCATCACCGTAGTGCGGACCTACCCGAAAGTAGGCCGTAATGATCCCTGCCCCTGCGGTAGTGGCAAAAAATATAAATTCTGCCACGGAGCATAAAACCTGAAAGAGGATAGAGTAGGAGGGGGCCTCACGGCCCCCGTCCTCTCACACCACCGTACGTACGGTTCCGTATACGGCGGTTCATGAAATGCTCTGGAACCCAAGCATTCTGGTGTACAGGGAGAGAAGTCCAAGCTTCTCGAAGATTCTAACGGGA
>CAXNJE010000075.1:0-14909 GCA_964202565.1 Breznakiellaceae bacterium
GCGACTATACGGGCTGTCAGGTCGGAGGCGCCGCCCGCACCCCAGGGAATGATCAGGGTGATTGTCTTGGTGGGCTTCCAGGCCTTCTGCGCAAAGGCTGGACTCGCCGCGAGGGCGATGCCGAGGATGAGGCCGATAGCGATCGTTCGCTTCATGTCTGTACGTCTCCTTTACTCATGACTTCTCCTCCCCATGACGGGGGGAGCCAACGCTAAACCAAGCTTCATGAACAACGACATCGACTCCGACAGGATAGCCCCGGGATCGGGTGGAGTCGTGAAAATCTCGATCGAGGTCCAAGCGCTGAAACGCGCCTCCGCGAGGGCTCGGAAGGCAGGCCCGAAATCGGACTTTCCGCCACCGGGATGTCCTCCGTCCAGCTCATTCACGTGAACATGGCGGAAATGCCCGCCATGGCGGCGGATCAGGTCCACCCAGTCCTCGCTCTCACTGCCGGTGTTGTGGAAGTCGAACATCGTCCCCACTCCCGGCGAATCGATGGAATCGACTATCGCGACCGCCTCGGCGATGGTGTTTACCACGTCGGTCTGGCCGGCGTCCAGGGCCTCCAAGAGGATTGCCGAGCCGGCTGCAACGGCCCGGGGCGCGATGGCAGCCAACTCGTCCCGCAGCACCGCGGCAGCCTCCGACGGCTTCCGGCCTGCCCCGGCCGAGCGCTGCTTCGGGGAACCCAAAATGAGGTTGCCCCCGCCGAGTTCGGCCGCCGCGTCCAGGAGTCGCCCGACATGATCCCAGGAGCGGCGCCTCAAGCCCTCATCGTCCGTAGTGATGTGCAGGCCTTCGGGCTTGACCAGGAGCCAGTGGAAGCCGGCGAAGGCCAGCCCGCTCGATGCGAGGGCACGCTTCGCCACAGCAAGCCCTGACGCGAGCTCTGCGGCGCCGAAATCGCCGAAGAGCGTGTAAGGCGCAATCTCGACACCTGTGTAGCCGAGTTCGGCAAGGATGTCGCAACTCTTCCCGAAAGGAAGGGCGCCAAACAGCTCGTTGCAGGCTGCCGCGTGCAAGACCATTCCTCCGCCTTTTTCCGCTTCTGTCATCGGCAGCATCCTTTCACCCAGGGCGCACGCAGCATGGCGCGCCGGCAGGCTGCGACCAGTAGGGCTTTTTCGGTAGGAATTTGGACCAATGGCTGTCCATGCATAGGTTATTATTATCGATATAACAGGATTCAGCAAATAAAATACGTAATTTTAACGACCCGAAACCTTGGGGGATATCGCGTAGGGAGAACGCATAGGGAAGCTCACGGCGAAGGAATTCGGAAAGAATATACTCCATACATCAAAAAAGGCAAGGATGCCGAGGTCGAAGCGCACCTTGTCATTGGCCTTACCATTCGCTCCGTGGGGGGTGGCCATAGCCTTTTCCTTGTACGCCCGGACCTTCGTGATCAGGGGGGAGTGGAGCTACCGAGGTACCTATCCTCGTAGACGGAGCTGGCCTTGGGCATTGGCCACACGAAATCCTCTACCGATACCTTCTTCACATCCGCGATATGACAGCTGGCGGCTCCGGTGTCCGGGGTGCGTTGCTTGATGATATTCCAGTTGGCTTTCTTAGCATCCCCAGCACGAGCAGGAACTGGGCGGTCCAGTAACAACTCAGACTGTACATGAGTGAGTACGGGATCGGCTGCAGAAATTGATTGACCGCAATGATCGTATCGGAAATCATAAAAACCAGGGCACCGACAAAGACGATCACACTCCATCCGGAATATGAGTGATGAGTCATCTGAAGACCGGCAAAAATACTCATGAGGGATATGGTCAGCAAATAAACAAGAACCGCTGGCAGGCGTGCCAGATCCATATTCCTGAGCAGGAAGGCCAGAATGAGGGCATACAGCGATATACCAAAAATGATTGGCCAGGCTTTTTTTGAAAATTTGATCTGGCGGATGAACAGGATTGCATAAAAAATATGGGCAATTAAAAAGAAGAGCAACCCGAGAATGAAGAACCTCGCACGGTCCAGATCGAGAACGACGTCACCCAACAGCGAAAAAAACAAACCACAGGTAAACAGGATCCTTGGTGCCTTTTGTAGGTACAGAAGGGACAGGGCCACAAGGCAGGCCACCGGGACAGCCTTGATCAGAAAGCTGCCCGGATACGGGTGGAAGGGAATGTACAAAGCCAGAAAAAGCAAGGCAAAGGCAATTG
Source organism: Breznakiellaceae bacterium (assembly GCA_964202565.1). Classification (GTDB taxonomy): domain Bacteria; phylum Spirochaetota; class Spirochaetia; order Treponematales; family Breznakiellaceae; genus SZUA-426. The sequence continues at coordinate 2,187 of CAXNJE010000075.1, forward strand.
CTGCAATCGAAAGGGACCGACGTTTTGTATCCCGGATTGATAATGCGTTCATACCTTGTACTGTAAATGATATTGTGCAGGAATAAAAGCTATTTTATTTTGGGATGAATACGAAAATAGCATGAAAATAAACTTGCCAAATTCAGATAATTGTGGTCCTGACCTCCGCAGCAAATCCCTTGGATAAAACAGCTTTATCGGGCAAGGTCCGCGGGTGTTTCTTCTACCGTGTCACATCATGGGGATAACGGATATCCTCGGGGATGCAGGATGCATCCATCAGCAGTGCGCCTGAATTCTCCGGCGGTTCTTCCTGCTTGCCATTTCCCTGTGATGAATCATTTCCAGGTTTTGATTCTTCCTCCCGTTTTTCCTTTTCCGCTCTCTCAATTATCAGAGCGTTGATCTCTTTCAGGATATCTACCGAAAGCCGGACTCCCGACTGTTGATTTGAATTGCTCCGCAAAGCGCTTTTCTACGACGTCCCAAGGGATCATATCGGCGAGCTTCACCCAGCGGTTTGACTTTGAAAGCTGCCCGCCAAATGACATATAGAATTCATCAAGTGAAATTTGAGGTTCAGGCTGATAACGCTTCCGGTACATTCGCTACCCCAAGTGCATGGGTTTCGGGTTTTTTCCCTCGCTTTCCATGCACCACCGGTGTCAATTGTATCATTCTATTCATTGTATATAAACAGTTTAGTAATTGTTCAGTAAACTCTAGATATGTCCGTCATCGAACTGTGTTTCGCTTGCAAGGTGCATGTGCTTTTCTGCCGGACAAATCATCGACAGACTATCATCACCCGCCTGACGCTTGCCTCTGTCAGATGTAGTGCGGGCGTATTCCCCGCTGTCACAAATTCCTGCCGCTAGTCCGGTACATGAAACGTTTATCCCCGATCCTCTTTCATCACCCGAAGCGATTCATAGTCGGAGAATCACGAGTCGGGAAGCACCTCATCAAACAAACAGCCCCCTGTTCGCTTCATCGTTCCACCGAAAGGTAGAGCGATGCGAGATCGCTCTGCAGGTTGTACAGGAAGGCGGCCTTGTCGGCGCCGCGATCCAGGATGTAGTCGATCGAATAACTTTCGGCCACGGCGTCGTTGACCGGAAGCAGGTCCCAGACCGACCCGTTCTTCTTCGCGTAGATCAGCTTCCGGTCGGGGTCGATGAAGGAGATCCTCGGCGCATACTCGGAATTGAAGCCGAGAGAGACGCGGGCTGAGTAGCTCAAGGAATCGATGCAATCCGCGACGATTTCCCAGGTCCAGGCTCCGCTTGCGGGTTTCGTGAGGTACACGAGGCCATCCGCCGAGCTGTATGCGAGGCAGGGCAACTGTTCAGCCGATCCTTCGATCGCGATATCAAGGGTATTGGAGGAGGAGTACGTGTGCGGTTCGTAGGTCGGCAACCCAGTGCCCACCTGTCCGTTGGCGATGACACCGGGCGGTGATATCCATGCGCTTCCATTCCATTGCTGGACCCTGCCGGAGCTTCCGCCGAGGGCAGCTATGTAGGGGTAGCCCGACGCGTTGAGCGCTATGGAAAGCCCATTGTTGAGTTTGGAACCGTAAGCGATCGATCCGAAGGCCCCTGGATTCGCGATCTCCGTCGATACGCTGCCGTTCCAGGTGAGGTAATACAGCTTAAGGCTGTTGACATCGGAGGTGACGATATGGACCAGGCTACCGTCCGCGGTGACCGTGATCGCGATCGCCGGGAAATACCTGGGACCAAACTGTCCCGCGTAGCTTTCGGTGATGTTCGGTATCGACTTGAGCGAGACCGGGGTTGACCATCCGCCTGCTCCATGGCTGAGGTACTTGAGGCTGTAGTTGGTTTTGCCGGTACCGAGCGGCACTGCCTCCCGGTAGGCGAGATGGAGGACGTCGTTCGTGTCGATCTCCATCGCGAGGTTGTCTTGGAAGCCGTAGTTTCCATAGGCGTCCTGGATCGGCGGCAGTACCTGGGTATCTGCATGCGTGGCTCCATCGACCAGGAGGTAACGCACCCCAAGGTCGGTCTTCCTGTAGACGATATGGAGCCGGCCGGAGGAGTCGAAGCGGGCGGCATGGATGAAGGGCTGTTGCCCTGCCGTAGCAAGCACGGTCGTGGTCCAGGGAATGCGATACCGCGCTTCGGCGATGCCGGAAGGCGCCCAGCCCGTTCTCATGGCGACTGTGCGCACCGTGGTGTCGGCTGCGGTGACCTGGATCGCACCGGAGTATTCGGTCCCGGAGCCGAGGGGATCGCCGCCGTCCGTCGTGTACAGGATCGTTGCTCCCGAGCTCGCGCTTCCGAGCGCGATCGATTGCGCGGAGCCGTAGACCCCAGCCGGCGTTCCGAACGTGGGTTGCGCGGCCTGGAAGCCGTAGGTTGCTGCGGCGGTTTCAGAGTCGACCCATCCACGCTTCTTGGCCCGCGCCTGCAAGGCGACCGGTGCGTCGATGGCGAGTGCCGAGGAAAAGGTGGACCAGACAATCCCATCCGTCGAGAATTCGATGGAGGCTCCCGGAATACTCGTGATCGTGATCGACAGGGGGTTGTGGTAGGTGCCTGTAGCGGACGAGAAAGACGGAACTGATACGATGCCCCCGCTCGGCGTGGACACCGGCGCTGTTTCCGAGTAGTCAGATGGACCAAAGGGGCTGGTAGCGACCACGCGATACGAATAGGATTCGCTCCCGAATACGGTAGAGTCGATCCATGCCACCTCATTGGGTCCGAGCATTGCCATGACGGCAAATGCTCCTGCGCCATCCGCCCGTTCGACGATGAAGCCGGTTTCGGTGTCCGAGTTGTCGTTCCATCCTAGCGAAAGCGTCTCGGCAGCAACGGAACCGGCGACCAAGGCGGACGGCGCCGCCGGTGGGGCGTTGACCTCGGCGGGATCCAGGACGATGGAGTCACTTGTCTCAAGCAAGGCGAAGACCCATACACTGCCCGTGGCTGTGGCGATCTTCGTCCCTGAGTCGTCCTTGACTTCAAGGAACAAGAAATACTCCCCGGCCAAGATGGTCGACGAGGCGTAGTCCCAAATTGTCGGCTGGGTTTTGTGGAGGATAAGAGGAATTTCGCTCGAATCACCGGCGACCAGCTTTCCCTCGACGGATGAGACTCCGTCCGCCACGTCGGAGGGAAGGGAGAGCGAGAGCGACAGAGTACCGGATCCACTCTCTAGCACCATATGGATCTGAACCTGGTTGGTACCACCTGCAACATCATAATCATCAATGGAACCGCTTGCGATCCTGGTCCCCGATTCGTTGTTGGCGATTACGTCGAAACTCCATGTACCGGGCGTGAGACCGTCCTTGCTGAGAGGGTCGCCATTCCCCGTGTCGAGAACGAATGATTCTCCACCAGGACCGCTGGCGCTGATTTGATACGACGCCTCTACAAGCTGTGCTGCGGCAGGCATCGCGGTCATTCGTTTCGATCCTCTATGGCTTGCCTGCACCAGGAAGCGGACGCTCGCCGTCGGATCTTCGCCCTGCCGCAATATATCGACGCAGGACGAGACAGTGAGCATCGCAACCAGGATGAAACCAATCACTTTAGCTTTCTTCATCACCGACTCCTATTCAGCCTTGCGAAACAAGACACTCATAAAACACATGTCCAGCTCGATTCACGAGGCTGCACAAGGATTCCGCCGAGTTATACTTTCGCCCGAGCGAACGCTTCGGCAGGGTAGGATCATCAATTATTCGAGGTCGCCATGAACACGAGATCGCCACTGGAATGGAGATGTCCCTCCGATTGTCCCAGCAACACGAGAACATGCTTCCCGACATCGACGCTTGCCGCAGTGATCGTGACCGAAGGACCGGTACCGATGGTTACTCCATCGAGCCTCCAGTCATACGAACTCAATCCCGGCAGAGACAGCACAGTCATGGACTGGCCGATCCCCAGCGTTGTTTGGCCTCCCGACAAGGAAAGTGACAGTCCGGATGGAATGGCAGAAGCCAAGGTGAGCGTTATGTCACCCAAAATCACAACCACCGTGTCCAAGGACCTTCCCGAACTATGGTTTCCAGCACTGTCGACGGCTTTTATCGTGATCGTATAACTCGTGGACTGGCTCATATCGGAAAAGACATGCGATGTGGAACCTCGAGGGTAGATGATCTCCGAGGAGGATCCAGGGGATCTCGTGATGACGACATGGTCGAAATCCGCATCGTCGGGTTCAATCCACGAAAACACGATTGTGGAGGCATCACTGCGGCTAGCTGCGAGGTTCTCCACTTCCGAAGGCTGTATCGTTTCTGTGATGGGGAATACCGCTTCTACAGTTCCTGAATTCACTGCATTCGTCGCTGTTGCCCCTGCCACGGTGAAACTGTTTGCCGCCACTCCTGCCAATGTCCAGCCGGCTTTCGCCGTCAGCACAATAGTCGCCGTGTACACTGTTGATGCCGCAAACGGATTGCTTGCAGGGCTCCAGCTGATGGTTCCGGTGTACTGCTCCGTGTCTATGGCCGTGGTTGCAGGAGCGGCTCCCCGTACGGGCGCTACTACTCCGGATATTGCCAGCAAAGTGATTGCTGATGGGGCCTTGTATACCACCACTGTCTGAGGAGAACCGGTAATTGCATAACCGGCCGGGCTGGTGACGGTAACTGAGACTGTCGCCCCATTGCCTACGGATATGTCAGAAATTTCAAGGCTTCTAGTCGTTCCCGTGCCGGATAAAGCACCCTTGCTTGCTCCAGTTAAGCTGATATTGGCTTCCATCAAACTGGTTGGGTCTGCACTGAAGGTCAGTATCAGGGAAGTCGTACTGGCAGAGTCCGATGTGCCGCCGGCCTGTTCAACGTTTGAGAAAATGATGTCAATATCCGCTGGAACACCTGTTGCGGGGAATACCGCTTCTACAGTTCCTGAATTCACTGCATTCGTCGCTGTTGCCCCTGCCACGGTGAAGCTGTTTGCCGCCACTCCTGCCAATGTCCAGCCGGCTTTCGCCGTCAGTACAATAGTCGCCGTGTACACTGTTGATGCCGCAAACGGATTGCTTGCAGGGCTCCAGCTGATGGTTCCGGTGTACTGCTCCGTGTCTATCGCAGTAGTTGCCGGTACGGCTCCCCGTACGGGCGCTACTACTCCGGGTATTGCCAGCAAGGTGATTATCTGATCGACTGATGTTTCTGCTGCCGGATTAGGACAACCCATAATAGCCAATCCCATCAGTACGATGAAAGGTAAGAAAATATTTCGTTTCATTTTATTCTCCTTATTAAAGACCTATGGGAACCAGCTTTGTAACTATTCAGGTCACTTATCCCGCAGCTTGTCGGAGGTGTGTATGTCAGCTCCCCGTATACTCCGTCATCGTCGTAATCGGCACTGAATAATCAAGCACATCGCTGGTTGTGAACCCTTCCCACCCAAACCCAAGGAAGTCACCAGTGCTTGGCACTTGCCATAGGTTTCCCGAATTTAGGTAGATAATGGCGAATAAATAATACTCACCCTGCTCTACCTCGTTGAATTCGTAGGAAACACTAGTCTCCTCTCCGGACCCAGGTATGGTTCCGCTGCTAAAAGCCTTCATATTGTCATCTTCAACCGAACCATTCATACCAAGGCAAATGAGATAGGATTTCCCGTTCAAACCAGCAGGAACGGATACAGTTCCGGATATGGTTGATGTCTCGTACCTTTCGATCAAGGTGCGATCGACCGTGACGGTTGTGTTATCGGGAACCTCCACGTAGGTAAACTCATGGCTCAGATAATCTCCGTTGATGGGCGGTTGGTTTACTTCTCCAACAATCCAGACAATGGCGTAAACCATATAATTGCCGGTGGGCACATCGTTGATGGCATATTCAAAAGACAAGCCACTTACTGTTCCGGTAGTGGCGCTGACGATGCCGTTCCCGCCATCATGGTCTGTATCGACAATAACCACATAAGGCAAATCAGTAACTTCCGCCGGTAACGTAACCGTACCCTGCACCGTCGAATTTCCGGCCGCTGGCCCGATAACAACCAAGGTCTGGTTTACGGTATGGGACTCGGTACCAGTGGTCACCAAGTCCGACGATACGTGGCCATAATCGCCCTCAACCGGACCCTCTCCCGGGTTTCCTACAACAAAAACAACCGCGTACAATTTATAGCTTCCAGCCGGTACATTGGTCAGGCTATAGGCAATGGAATCCCCCGTCACCTTCCCGGAGGTATACGCGACGAATCCACCGTTGTCACCGTTGCCGTCAGTGTCGACAACAATCGCATACACTTTATCCGTCACCGCCGCCGGCAACGTTATCGTGCCGCTGACAGTAGCACCGGCGCTTGCGTATACCGCGATCCCGATGGTTGTTGAAGTGGAGCCGGAGAGATTCGATGCGGTGATGACATAGCCAGATAGTGCGGATGTAACGGTTGGGGTACCGGTAATAAAACCTGTCACTATATTGAGGTCCAGCCCCGCAGGTAAGGGTGGTTCTACTGCATACCAAGTAACCACACCCGTTACGGTAGGCTCATTTTGGATAATTTCAGTACCCAGCACATAATTTGAGAACAGGTTATCATACGTGAGGTCAGAGGGAGCAGGCGGGCAATTTGCTGGATTTTCGTAGACCGGGAAGTTGATGACTGTGCCGGTATCGTCCATCGCCTCCTGAAAAGTATCATGGTATTGAGTTGAGCGCCCGATCGCAGTGACTGGGTTTTCACCAAACCAGAATAGTTTGAGATATTTCCCCTGCATGCTGCCAAAGGTACAGTGGAGAATGGTGTATCGATCATTGTTATCGAAAAACACGATATCGTATTGTTCCTGAAGGATGTCATCTCCATCGTAACGATAAAAAACCGATTCGGACACCACGATTTTCAGGGTGGTTGAAGCATACCAGGTTCCTGCAAACCCATCAGGCCCGCTCTCTTCGGCAAGACTCACCGAATATGCAACCTCAAGCGGAGCCGGGACCGTCGCACTCGTGTGGGTGTATGCAAGCCCAACATAGTAATTGGAGCCAGCCGAGACCGGCGCGAGAAGTTCAGCTGACGCCCCGGACCCACTAATTACGCTAGTACCGGTATACGTGCCATCTTCTTCGAAGAGACAGATGTAGGCATAATAGCCGGCTCCATTTGGATTTGTTGCCGCAATCCTTACAAAATTGGTGCCGGTTGTGGGAGTTATCCTATACCAGGCCTCTCCGCCAGTGTCAGTTAGGTCCGTTCCGTCGTAAGGTGCACTTGAAAGGCCGCCGGTCATGGCCGTCCCCGGGACAAGGGTATCCTGGAAAAGAGTGGTATTCGGAATGCAGGGCATCGTTATAGCCGTTTCTCCACCTTCCGTAATTGATATACCTGATACAACGCCCGTTACCACAGGAAGTGTGGTTGAAACCTTGTTGTTGAAAACACGTGCGTTTAGACTATAACCGCTTCCGACAGCAACAACCCGGCTGGAATCTGTTGTGGAGTTTGGCTCCAGTTCAAAATTGGCGGTACTTGTCCAGGTATCCACAAGGACACCGCGGGAGTCGCGAAGCTCAAACTCCGCCCTAGATGCGAACAGGAACGCCCGGGGTCTTACAGTCCTGGCAACATTCCCCAACGTGGATGCAAGCGCAGCAGCGAACCGCGCGGAGACTGACGGGATTTCTATACGGAGCAAACCCATGCCAGGCTTTAGCGCTGTGTCGTTGAGACCAACGTCTTTATTGGCAGGATCAAAGATACCACCGCAGGCAGTGATCAAGGTCGTGAGACATACAACGAGAGCCAGTCCTGACATTCTGGTGTTTTTCATATTTTCCTTCCCATCATCATTCGAAGGTCACATTAAGCGTGCCTGTGGCCACCGCATCGCTCGTGTTCGTCACCGCCTCGTACTCCCCCGCATCCAGGGTTCCATTCTCGTTCGTGTCCACACCGATGCGGTAATACCAGCGCGTGCCGGTGGTGGCCGTGGTGTCGGTGCAAGTGCGGGGATGGAAGTCATCACTCACGGTGTCGACACCACCCAAGGGGTCTGTTGGTGTGACCGCGACATAAATGCCGTCGACCGAGCTTGATCTTTGGATGAGTACCGAGGAGGGACCGCGTGGCCGGAGGTCCCACCAGATGAGCGTGGCTTCGTCAGTCGCCCCTGAACGAGTAGCCTTGGCCAGGATAGGGAGTATCCCGGCAGTCGGCCAATCCCAAAGCTTCATGTCCGTGATCGTACCGTCGTTGGCTACGGCGTAGTCGAGGCTTATCGGCACGGAAACCAGTTCGCCCGTATTCATCAATGTGGACTTGTTGGGACCTGTAACCGTGTCGAAGAAGGCGACGTACCAGTCCTGGTCGAAGGAATTCATAGCCTCGCCACCCAGAATGGAGAAAGGTCCCGCTCCTTGGGCATCCAGGGTCACCGTTCCTGCCATCGAAACATCTTTCAACGGATTTTTAATGATCAGGGTGTAGTCGCCCGCCGGGAGCCCGGAATTCCTGATCGTGCCGCTCACAGGCTGGGCTACAAGGGTTATGGTCTCCGTAATTGGTGCACCGATGCCAGCTGACGACCGGGCGATCACCTTGTACGTTAGCTCCCTGCCATACCAATTGTAGGTATCGGTATAGCTCGTATCCGCACCGGTATGGACCGTCTCATAGAATGGACCGCCATTCGCTTCGTTGCGGGAGAGAACATACTCGGCTGCCCCTTCAACAGCCTCCCAGCTCAGTTCCACATTCCTGCCAGCCTGGGTCGCCGTGAGGCTTGCTGGAGCCGCGAAGATCTGCGGAACTTCGACAAGCATGATGTCGTCAAGGTAAAGATCTATATTGGAAACACCTTCCTCGCCAAGCTGAAAAACGACATACGCGTTTGCCGTCGCCGGTCCTACCACATCGAAGACACCTTCGGTCCACTGACTTGAGACTGTTGAGTTCGGCATGAGGGCCCCATAGTTGGTCATGCTGCCTGGGGTTTCCCCATCTCCTAGAGCATTGCCATAGTCACCCACCATCATGACGACATCAAGGTCACCCGTCGAGACGCGGCTATTGAAGCCAATCCGGTAGGTCGAGCCAGCGGCGATGGGGATGCCTCTCTGGGCCAGAACCAGATTATCGCTGAAGGGTGCCCCTCCTGTCTCGATATGGATCTTCAGTTCCCCGTTCTCGACGCTCATCGTAGCGGAACCGGGAGCTGAAGTGTGGAGTTCCCAACCATTTGTTCCGTCGGAGAAGTTTCCGTTTATCAGAAGGTTGCTTTCCGTCAGCACCAGGCTGTATTCTGCGCTGGTTGCTGTGTCGCTGCTTAGGCATATTCCGACGAAGTAGAAGGAACTATCGCTGACACTTGCGCCGATGCTGGCTGAGTTGCCCGGGCTAAACGACGAGTGCTTGCCCAACCAGCTACCATCGGAATTGAACAAGGTGATATAGCCTGCCGTCGAGCCGTTACTGCTGGAGAAGGAAAGGTCGATCCGGTTCTTGCCGGTAGATGGTACAATCTTGAACCAGGCTTCCCCACCTATTGAGATAAGTGGATAGGGAGGAATGGTGGAGGAAATCTGCGTACATTCGATCGTACCAGTTGTAGTCCCCACGCCAAGGGTATCCGGAAAGAGCGTTTCATTCGGGATACAGGGCATTGTGATCGTCGTTTCCGCTCCGGCGACTATGGCAATATTCGTAACCCCGCCAGTAACCACTGGAAGCGAATCTGAGACCTTGTCGTTGAATACCCGTGCGCTCAGGCTGTAGCCGCTCCCCGCCGGAACAGTGCGGGTTGTATCGGCGGTCGTGGTGGGGAGGAGTTCCGTGCTGGCATCGCTGGTCCACGAGTCGATCAGGACGCCCCGGGAATCACGCAACTCAAGTTTTGCCCAGGAGGCAAAAAGGAAGGCCCGCGGGCTTGTTGAACGTGAACCGGAGTCCAGCGTCATGGTTGAAAGCACTGATGCCAACCTGCCGGAGATGGCCGGAATGGTGATGCTCAAAGTGCCTGTGTTGCCCTTGCCTTCATCGGAAGCCTCTTCCTTATGGTCGGCATCGAATACGCTGCCGCAGGCAGTCAAGAGTGCGAAAAGGCAAACGAGTAAGGCAATACCTACATATTTACAGCATTTCATCGTTTTACTCCTTTCCGCTCTCATTCGAACACTACATTGATGGTACCTTCACCGACCATCCGGGTTTCTGCGTACTCACCCGCATCGAGGCTGCCGCTGGAATTGAGGTCCGGTCCGATGCGATAGCGGTAGCTGTGACCCGCAACTGCACCCTCATCGTGGCCGCCGCGTTGGGAATAACGTGTCCTGGATAAATCGCCTTCCCAACCGTAGGTTTGCGTCAATACTACTGGCACCCATGCGCCTGAATCGACGCTCCGTTCCACCAGCACGCCTCCGGCGCCACGCCCTTCAAGATCCCACCATTCCAGATAGGTTGCGTCGGTGCCGCGCCATGCCTCCGCGAAAATCGGGATCGAACCAACGACGCTCCAAGCCGAGGCACCACTGAAATTCATGCCCGTGATGGTGCCGTCGTCGAGGCCTTCATCGTAGAGGTAACTATCTGCCGTACAGATATAATCACCGGTGTTCAACTCGTATGAGGCCATCGCTCCGTCCGAGACGTCCAGCCAGGCGTGGAAAAGGTTTGGACGGGATGCGGCCAGTTGTTCCCCTCCATTGATGGCAAAGGTACAGGCACCGCTTAAATCGAGGGTCACCAGATCCGTCATTTTATGGAAGCCGTTCAACAGGGTTTGCACCACCAGCGTATAGTCCCCGGTCAATCCCGTGTCGGCTATCGTTCCACTCACCGGTTTTCCCGCAACGGTGACCGCCGCGAAGCCAAATGCACCATCACCGGCGGGGGAGGTCGCCTGTACCCGATATTCATAGGTACCACCATACGGGAGGTTCTGATCATCGAAAGAGTTCGTCGCGAAGTTTCCGGGACCCTGCCACGAATTTCCTCCCGGATCGACGCAACGGCGGTACACCAGGTATTCCACTGCGTCCGGCACCTCGTCCCAGCTTAGATGGACATTCCGTCCGCTCGCGACCGCAACCACAGATGGAGCGGGGAAGATGGGGACTACCTCGGTCAACGAAATGTCGTCGAAATAGAAATCGACGTCATGTACATCCGCGTCCTGAATCTGAAAGAAGAAGATACCTTCATTTGTTGTTGGACCATCGATGTAAATATCCAAGCCATAATACTTTCCGCGGCTGGATTCTTCAATTTCAAAGCTTTGTTGACTGTAAACGTGAGGATTCATCGCATCTTGGGCGGCGATGCCGGAGCCGAGTTCTAAGGGTCCTGTCGATGCCCGTGCCCTGAATTCCAGGCGGTAGCTCTTACCGGTTTCCAGGGCCAGATCCATGCGGACGAAATGGAGATCATAGAAAGGCGTGCCACCATCGGTGATCGCGAGCTTCAGCTCGGGATTACCATCATTCGGTACGACGGAAATGCTGGCTGAAGCACTCCCGGATAGCATGAGTTCCCAGCCGTTTGTGCCGTCGGAAAAGTCGCCGTTGGTGATCAGGTTGGAACCCGAGGTGCTTTCAGTGAGCCTGAGGGTAAAGGGACGATCCGGCGTCGCGACCGAATCCGAGAAGACGATCCCCGCGTAGTAGGTGGCTTCTGGAATCACTGGTACGCCGAAAGAGAGATTCCCTCCAATTATGATCGGATCGCTTCCAATACCTTCCCCCCCGGTCCAGGCTCCATCAGAACGAAAAAGAGCCATGTAGGCAGTCGCGGATGCGTAGTCGAGCGACAGATCGACGCGGTTCGTCCCCGCGCCAGGGATGATGCGGAACCAGGCTTCAGCGCCTGTACTGGAAAGCGTCCCATCTGCCCCGAGTACGAAACTAGGCAAGGTTCCGGCAAAGGGCGTTCCGGCAACCAGGGGGACGACGAAGGTTTCGTTTGGGATGCAGCGTATTGTTACGGGGATTTCTTCCCCATCACTGATGGAAAAAGGCGACGAACTGCCTGCCACCACCGGCTCTGACTCGGAAACCGCGTTATTGAAGATACGGGCGTGAATGGTATACGGACCACCGGTCGGTATCGAGCGCAGGTCCTCGGGATTGGCGGTCGAAGGCATTCCGGGTTCCGGAAAGGCTTCCCAGGAATCGACTATCCGCCCCGTTCCATCCCTGAGTTCAAGTTCGGCGCGGGAGCAGAAGAAAAAGGCCCTTTGGGAGGAAACGTTCCTGGCAGAACCGGAACCCGCAGCCAAGGCTGAAGCCAGACGGGCGGATATCATAGGCAGGTCGATCCGGATCTTACCAAGACCAGTTGCTTCATTCCCATCCTTACCACCAGTAATTGGGGCACAGGAGGCGAATAGCATAGTGAAGCCGACAAACGCGACTGCCAACTTGAATTTGAGGTTCTTTTTGGTTTTCATATATCCGCTCCTCAATCGAAATCCACCACGACATCGCCGCTTCCCGTAGGCGCGCTCCCATTCATGGGTGCCCATACCTGCAGGATCGAATAAACAAGCGATTCAGCGTCAACCCGTGCCGGAACGGAAGCCGTCACATCTGAACACTTGTACACCTTGTATACGAATTCTGGCTGCACTTCGGCCTTGATAGAATACGCAGGAATCGTCAAGGTCCAAATGTTTGTGGAATCATCGATTTCCATGCCGAATGCCACTCCATTTGTCATGAATGATTCGCTGATTCCCAAACCACCAAAGTCCACTGCTATTCCC
>CAXNJE010000076.1:0-14593 GCA_964202565.1 Breznakiellaceae bacterium
CTCGGTTTTCTTCTCCCTCAAGATGGGTATCCTCAGCTCCATCGGAACCGTCCTGTTCACCTTTCCGGTGGCGCTTTTTTTGCGCAAGGGCGGCGCGGGCAAGGGCTTCCTGGGGTCCCTCATCAAGATACCCCTTTTCATCCCCGCCCTCGTGGCGGCCTTCCTCATCGTGAACCTGATCTCCTACCACGGCATAGTCAATGAATTGCTGATGAAGCTAGGTGTACTGAAGGAACCCCTGCGCATGCTGAACGACAAGTTCGGCTGGGGGGTCATTGTCATACAGATATGGAAGAACCTTCCCTTCGTGCTGCTCATCCTCATGGCGTCCCTCGCTTCCGTCCGGGACGACACGGTGGACGCCGCCCGGAACCTGGGAGCAGGAATGTGGCAGGTACTCTTCAAGATCTACATCCCCCTCACCATGCCGGGCATCCTGGTCTCCATGATACTGATGTTCATCAAGGCCTTCGGCGACTTCCCCATCACCAGCATAGCAGGGCCTCCCTACCCCTCCTCGATCGCCTTCCGCATGCACGCCACCGCCACCCTGTACCAGGAGTGGGACCAGGCAGCCGTGCTGGGGGTGATAATCATCGGTTCGGCGCTCTTCGTCATTTGGGCCTATTCCCGCCTGGCGGAGCTGGTAAAGGGAGGTGAGTGACCATGGCCAACGCCAATCCTTCCGTCGCCACCCTGGCCGTTCCGCTCCACGTACTTCAGGCCAGGCGGATCCGGCGCTTCTATATCATGCTCACCGTATTCTTTGTGGTGGTCCAACTGGTCTGGATTGGCACCCCCATACTCATGGCCGTGCTCTGGTCCCTGGTCAATCCCGACTACCCCTGGTCCTTTCCCAACCTCTTCCCCACCCACCTCGCGCCGGCACCGTGGATCTACGTGTTCAAGTACACCAACATAATACGGGCGCTCAAGACCAGCTATTCGGTGGCGCCCTTCGCCGTCGCGCTCTCTTTCCTTTTCTCCCTGCCCACAGCCTACGTGCTGGGAAGGAAAAACATACCGGGAAAGAAAATTTTCAACCTTATAGTGCTGTTGCCCATCATTATGCCTGGCATGGTGGTCGCCCTCTTCCTGAGCAGGGTGTTTACCGCGCTGCACCTGAGCCAGACCTTTTTCGGGCTGGTCCTGGCGCACACACTCATGGGGCTGCCCTATATGATCCGGGTGCTGACGACGAGCTTCCAGACCATCCCGCAGGACGTGATCGACGCCGCCGAAAACCTGGGGGCCAGCACCTTTGTCAAGATAAAGGACGTCTTCCTCCCCATGGTCAGGCCCGGCCTGCTGGCGGGCATGATTTTCGCCTTCACCACCAGCATCGAGGAATTCAACCTTACCTTCGTCATCGGAACGCCCACCTTCGAGACGATCCCGACCATCCTGTATTCCTTCATGGGCTACAATTTCATCCGCACCAACGCGGCGGTCGTGGCCCTGGTCATGATGACGCCCAACATCATCATGCTCTTTGTCGTGGAGAGGTTCCTCAAATCAGATTATCTTTCAGCCTCACTCGGTAAGATGTGAGAAGTCCGCAAGTCACCATTTCAGGAGGTTCTAGATGAAGAAGTTGTTGTTGATCGTGCTGGCGTGTGCATTCGCGCTGGCCCCCGCGTTCGCGGAGGGTGCAAGGGATGCTCCCGCGCCTGCCGCAGCCATCGATCTGAAAACGGCCAGCTGGGACCAGATTGTCGCCGCCGCGAAAGCGGAAGGCCAGGTTACCTTCTACTCATGGTATTTCCCGGATTACTTCAAGGAAGCCAGCATGGACTTCGAGAAGCAGTACGGCATCAAGGTCAACCTTGTCATAGGCGAACAGACCGCGAACTTCAACAAGGCCATCTCAGAGAAGGGCAGCGCCGTGGGAACCATCGACGCGATGATCGTCGGCGGGCAGTGGGTAAAGACCACCATGGACCTGGACCTGTTCTGGGGCCCGGTAAAGGACATCATGCCCGACGCCGACAAGCTGGCGCCGAGTCTCTGGATCGTCCAGGAAGGCGTACAGACGAAGGGTTACCTGACTCCCTTCCACCGCAACCAGACCGGCATCCTGTACGATCCCGAGCGGGTTTCAAATCCTCCCCAGACCTGGGAAGAGCTTACCACCTGGATCGACGCGAACCCCAAGAAATTCGGTTTCAACGATCCTTCCAAGGGCGGTTCGGGACAATCCTTCGTCCACACACTGATAGCCTACACCACCGGCGGTCTCAAGCAATACGCGGGCGATGCGGAACTCGTGCAATCCAAGGTCGCCAATTGGGATCAGGCCTGGAACTGGGTAGCGGCCCGTAAGGACAAGCTTACCTTCACCGTCTCCAACAACGATTCCATCACCCGCCTCAACGACGGGGAACTCGCCATGACCGTCGGCTGGGACGACAACGTGAAGGATATGATGACCAAGGGCAACCTCTTCAAGAGGGCCAAAATGTACATTCCGAAGATGGGTCTGGCCGGTGGCGGCGACACGATGGGCATACCGAAAAATGCCCCCCATAAGGCCGCGGCCCTCCTCTATATCCAGCACATCACCTCCAAGGAACAGCAGGTAAAGAAATTCCAGATGCTGGGCGCCTACCCTGCGCGGACCGACATCGCGATAGAGGGAACCCTGCTTACGGAAGAGGACAGGAAGAACAACGCCATAGCCTGGTTCCCCGCCCCCTACAAGTCCTACATGATCGCCGAATTCGTCAAGAATGTGATGATGAAATGATTTGATGCCGCCGCAACTCCCGTTGCGCGCGCCGAGCCGGCTGCCCCAGGGGAGCCGGCTTTTTTTTGAGGGAGGGTCCACGATGGAAGGGAACCACTTTTCCGAGAATTGGCCCAAGGAGCTGTTCCCTGCGAACATGCCCCGCTACCCAAACTGCTGGTTTGCCATCCGGACGGACCTTCCCCTGCGCCGGGAGCACAAGCACTCCGTGGTGTTCCTGACGGAGATCCTTGAGGACTACCTGGGATACAGGGACGACTTCGGGAAATTCCTGCCCCGCTTCCACCAGGAAACTCCCGATACGAACGAAGGTTGCGACCTGCAGGCCAGGAAGACGGGACTGCAGAATTGGGAGCGGCCGGGACGTACCCACGACCATCAGGTCCATATCCGTTTCTACGCCTCGGCCCTGGCCCGGGCAGGAAAGACCATCCTGAAGCGGGAGGACGGCGACTATTTCCTGGTGCCCCTCAGCCTGCACTACGAGGTTCCCACCGAGAGTCCGCTGCACCCCTACGTCGACGAGTGCCCCTTCTGCGGCATTACCGGCGAATACGCGCTACCCATAGACAGGGACTCCAACGACTATTGCGTCTTCATCCACGACCCTTTGGGTTTGGAGTGCTTTGTCGACGGCACGGTACGGGGGCGCCGCATCATCGAGACCAACCATGCAGGCCTGCGCTGCGCACGCGACCTTGACCGTCATTTTGGCTGCAGGATCGAGCGCTTCGGCGCGGTGCATGAAACCTGCAAGAAGCTTACCCTCGTATACCTCAGCCCTTGCGAGGTTCCTGAAGTTCCCTGACCCGTTGCCGGACTTTTTTCTGCACCTCTCCGTTGAAGGGCAGGAAACAGTCCGAGTTGTACTCGCACAGATAGATGCCTCGGTATTCCCCCATCAGGGCGA
Source organism: Breznakiellaceae bacterium (assembly GCA_964202565.1). Classification (GTDB taxonomy): domain Bacteria; phylum Spirochaetota; class Spirochaetia; order Treponematales; family Breznakiellaceae; genus SZUA-426. Next base: position 3,657 of record CAXNJE010000076.1, read on the forward strand.
ACAATTCGTCGTAGGGGATCTTTCCGAAGTAGGGAGGAAGGTGGATGTCGCCGCGGCCGTATTCGAAACGGTAGCCCATGGGCAGCGAGTCGTATACCGGCCTGTCGGTGACGCGGAGTTCCTCGAAGACGCCGGTGTTGTCGCTTAGATGGATGTGGCCCAGGTACGGCAGGGCCCTCCGGAACGCATCCAGATAGTCGAACTGGAAATAGGCGGACGCGAGGAACGCGTGGCCAGTGTCGAAATTCATCCGCAGGTTCGGGGAAGCCACGCGGGCGACAAGTTCGATGACCGGGTCCACCAGCTCCACCTCGATGTTCTCCACCACCAGACGCACGCCCCGTTCCCCGGCGTACTCGTTGGCTTCAACGTGCTCACGGAAGAAAGCCTCCTCCACCGCCTGGTTGAGTCCCCGCACCTCGTAGTGCAAAACGAGTGGATTCAGATTCAGTTCCTGGCAGATGTCGATGGAAGTCCGCAACACGCTCCGGTGCTTCTCCATCCGGGCCGTGTCGCGAAGGTCCAGGCCGCGCCCGATATGGGCGGAATACCGCAAGGGGAAACCGGCCAGGATTCCCTTCAGGTGCGAGACCCAGGGACGGCAGATTTCAGCGTCGATGATCAGCGGACACATATCCAGGCTGACCTCGGCCAGATCGAAGCCATTGCCCTGGATGGCCTGAAGGTTCTTGCGGATTTTTTCCGGGTCCGCACTGCGCGGAAGGTTGATGCCTATGATTGGTTCCATGACAGAAAATGATATCACGGAGGCCTTTCCGGGTACAGGCCCCGACTTACTGGCAGTCAGTGTATCGGCCGGCCAGCATTTCCCGGTGCCGGATGCGTACCGGGATGCCAAGCTCCGTGAGGGCCGTGCCGAGGGCTTCCGCCATGGCGACCGAGCGGTGCCTGCCTCCTGTGCAGCCGATGCGGACTTTGAGGCTGGCCCAGCACGTAGTCCGCGCAGGCAGGATCACGACCGGTCAGGGGCCGGAGTTCCGCGATGTAGTAGGGATTGGGGATGAAGCGGACGTCCAGGACCAGGTCGCCTCCGGGAGCACCGTACTTGAAACCGAAAGAGCTTACCTCCACGACGGGGCGGGTTCCAGGTTCCCGTCCTTCGGCCATGGCAATGATGCGGTCCCGTTCTTCTACGGGCGATACCTTCGCTTCCTTCGGTGTCCACCACGGCGGCGATGCGGCGACGGGTTCTGGTGGAATGTTCGTGGGCCAGCCAGTCGGGCACCAGACGCGGCGGCAGGTTGTCCACGCAGGCATAGCCCGCCGCCTCCAGGCGTTGCAGCACCAGGCTACGCCCGGCGTATCGGTACCCGGCTATGAGGACGGCGATGATGCCATCCGTATCATCGTTTTTCATGTTGCCATTTCTCCGGTTCCAGGGGCAGGCTCATGGTGAACACCGAACCCTTCCCCAATTCGCTTTCCAGATTGATCCTGCCGCCAAAAATCGAGACGATATCCCTCACCAGCGCCAGCCCAAGACCACTGCCACCGCTCCCGGAACCCCGGGACCGTTCCACCCTATAGAAACGCTCGAACACCCGTTCCTGCTCCTCCACCGCAATGCCGATACCCGTGTCCTCCACGGAGACGACCAGCGCGTCGCTTTCCGCGTATGCACGCAAGCGTATATCCCCGCCCTCGGCGGTATACTTGATGGCGTTCTCCACCAGGTTTCTCACCGCCAGATAGAACCAGTCCCGGTTGCCTTTGAGCACGGCGCCGTCCGCACGGAGGTCCACCGCGAGACCTTGCCCCTTGCGTTCCACCAGGCTGCCCAGGGCTGCCACCACTTCCGCGATGGAAGCGTGGATATCGATGACCGCGTCGGCCTGGTGGGGCAAGGCGTCCTCGATTTCGGAGAGGGTGAGCAGTTCCGATACGAGGCGTTTCAGCCGTTCCGTCTCTATGTCGATGATCTCGAAGGCCCGCTTGCGGTCCGCGCTGCGGATGGATCCGCCTAGCTTGAACATCTCGACGAAGCCGGATATCAGGGTGAGGGGCGTCCTGAATTCGTGGGAGACGTTGGCCACGAAATCCTTTTTCAGGCTTTCCAGCCTGAGCAGTTCGGTGACGTCCCTGACCACGGCGAGGGAGCCGAAATCCGAGGCCCCACGGTATTTGTCCGTTATGGGGTTCACCTTGGCTTCCAGGATTTGGTCCCCGGCTTTTTTCAGGCGCAGGACCTCGCCCTTTTTGGTTGCGGTTGCCCGGGCGCAGGCGGCCAGAACCGAGTGCAGGGGCTCGACGGCGGCGATTTTTTCAGAGCGATCCTCGAAGAATATTTCCGGCCCCAGGTCAAGCAGTTCCATGGCCTTGGGGTTGTAGAGCACCACGCGATTGCCTGAGTCCACAAGCATGAAGCCGTCGTCGATGGACGAGAAGATGGAGTTGATGTAATTGTTCCGGTCGTTGGTCTTGCGGACCATCTCGTCCAGTTGCCGTCGGAGTTCCTCCGCCGATTCCGCCTCAGCCATGCAGTCGGTAGCCGATGCCGCGGACGGTCTGGATGAGCTGGCGTCCGTCGGCTACGCCCAGCTTTTTCCTCAGATTGCGCATGTGGACGTCCAGGGACCGCCCGGCTTCCTCCCCTTCCGACAACCCCGCCTCTGCGGTCAGTTCCGCACGCCGGACCGTCCGGTCCGGTCTTTTCGCCAAGGTGGAAAGCAGCGCGAATTCAGTGGGTGAGAGGGAAATGGACGATCCGTCAAGGCTAACCGCGTGGCCGTCCACGTCCACCGTCAGCGTACCCGCCCGATACGGACCGGAGCTGGCCTGGAAGCCATCTCGGTCTGCCCGCCGCAGGGCCACCTCGATCCGGGCGAAAAGCTCCCGCAGGCCGAAGGGCTTGGTGATGTAGTCGTCCGCCCCTATCCCCAAGCCTATGACCTTGTCGCTTTCCTCGCTCTTCGCGGTGAGCATGATGACGGGGATACGGGAAGTACGCGGATCGGCCTTGAGCTGGCGGCAGACCTCCAACCCCCCGAGGCCGGGGAGCATCAGGTCCAGCAGCACCAGGTCCGGCCGCGCGGCTGCAGCGGCATCGAGCACTTCCCTGCCGTCAGAAGCGGTGCAGGTATCGTACCCGTTCTGTTTCAGGTTCATGACGAGGAGCTCGACGATGTGGGCCTCGTCGTCAACCACCAGAATTTTCCGGTTCGCGTTCATGGGTATTTTTTCCTATATCACGGCTAGTTGTCCGAGGGCCAGATTCATGCCGGTGCCCTTGTCGAAGATGATGCAGGCGTCCCCGATGATGTCAAAATTGACCTTCGCGTCCACCTCGTAGTCGATGGCGCCGAAGACTACCGAAGTCAGGGCTTGCGCGCCGGCCTGTATCTTGACGATGGTCTCCATACCCGAAGGCAGGGTGGAATACACCGTCGCCGTCGCCTTGCCTCCCTCCCCTATCCGAACGTATTCCGGCCGGATGCCCAGGACTATCTCCTGGTCGTCCCGCAGGGTGATGCTCCCGGACACGGGCGTAAAAATGAGGTCCAGCCCGTCCACCGCGATCTTGATCTCGTCCAGGTTCACGTTCTTGCCCAGCCCTTCGATGAAGTTCATGGTGGGGCTTCCGACGAAGTCGGCGACAAAGAGGTTTGAGGGGCTGTGGTACACTTCCAGCGGCGGAGCGTATTGCTGCAGGACGCCCACCTTCATCAGGCAGGTACGGGTGGAAAGGGTCATGGCCTCCAGCTGGTCGTGGGTGACGTAGACAAAAGTGGAATGGGTCTCGGCGTGGAGGCGCTTCAGCTCGGCCCGCATCTCGGTACGCAGCTTCGCGTCCAGGTTGGACAGGGGCTCGTCCATGAACAGGACCTTGGGCCCCGTCGCCAGGGTGCGGGCGATGGCGACGCGCTGCTGCTGGCCGCCGGACAGCTCGCTGGGGTAGCGCTTGCCGAACTGGTCGATCTTGAGCATGGCCAGTAGTTCGGACACCCGCGCCCGGATACGGGCCTTGTCCCACTTCAGGTTTTCCAGCCCGAAGGAAATGTTCTGCTCCACGGTCATGTGCGGCCAGAGGGCGTAGTTCTGGAACAGGAAACCCACATCCCGCTTATCCGGAGAGATGTCGACTCCGCTGATGGAAGAGAACACCGTCTTTCCGTCTATGAAAATCTCGCCCTCGGTGGGGCTTTCCAGCCCGGCGATCATGCGGAGCGTGGTGGTCTTGCCGCAGCCGGAAGGACCAAGGAGGGTCACGAAATCGCCGTCCTTTATTGTCAGGTCCAGCTTGTCCACCGCAGTGAATTTCCCGAAGCGCTTGGTGACGTTCTTGAGTATGATTTCGGGCATCTTATCCTCCGATTCCCTTGTCGATGGAAGCTCCTGTCGCCTTGTTGATGACGGTGTTGAAGAGGAGCACGATCAGGACGATGAGCAGGTTGATGGCGTTGGCGTACTGGGTCCAACCCTTCTCGTTGTACTGGAACAGCATGGTGGTGAGTACCCGGTTGGCGGGTACGATCAGGAGCACAAAGAGAGCCAGTTCCCGCATGCAGGAGATGAAGGGCAGCAGGTATCCCGACAGGAAGCTGGCCTTCTGTATCGGGAATATTATGCGGGTCATGCGCTTCCACCAGGGAATGCCCATGATCAGTCCGGCTTCCTCTATCTCGTTGCTCAGCTGGAGCATGGCGTTGGTCCCCGCGCGGGAGGCGAAGGGCAGGTATTTCACCACGCCCACCAGCACCAGCAGGGCGAAGGAACCGTACAGCGAGGGGATGAACAGGTTCCGCTTGGCGAACATGGACAGGTAGATGGCGCCGAAGGCCATGGACGGCATCAGGTAGGGAAAGAAGGCCAGGTTGTTCACCAGCGCGGAAAGCCTGGTGCCGCGGGTCCTCACCACTGCGTAACCGGCCAGCGCGCCGACGGTGCCGGCTATGAAGGCCACCACGACAGAGAGCCGTATGCTGTTCCACAGACCCAGATAGATGTACTTGTTGAGGAGTATGCCCGGCTCGCCGCTGCCGATATCGGCGCTTCCGGGTCCGATCCAGAATGCCAGGGTCAGATTCTTGAAGGAATAATCCCCGGGCGCCATGATGAAGGATTCCACCGCAAAGGTGATCAGCGGCAGGATGGCGACCAGGCTCACGAGGGCAATCAGGATAAGGGACACCGGCGTCCGCAAGCGCTTGAGCCTTGCCTGGGAAAGATTGGAGCTTTTCCCGGTGACGGTGGTATAGGACTTCCGCTTGCCGATGATGGCCTGATTGACCGCCAGGATCGCGACGCCCAGGACTATCATCACCAGGGCCATGATGTAGCCGTAACCCGGATTGAGGCCGTTCAGGGTGCGGTACAGCTGGGTGGTGAGCACCTGGAAGCGGACCGGCGTTCCCAGAAAGGCTGGCACCGCGAAGGCGCTCATGCAGCTGGAGAAGACCAGCAGGAAGGTGGAGAGGACCGCTGGCATGATGATGGGCAGGGTGATCCGTGAAAGGATCTTCATGCGGCTGGCTTTCAGGATTACCGCAGCCTCTTCCAGGTTCGCGTCCATATTGCGCAGGATGCCGCCGATCAGGATGTAGGCAAAGGGCGCGTAATGCAGACCCTGGACCACCACGATGGGGAAAAAGCCGTAGGCAAACCAGTTGGGGGTGGCGATGCCGGTGAAGGCCGTAAAAAGGCCCGGCGCGCCGCCGATAAGGCGGTTGCGGAAAAAGTTGAGCCAGGCCATGGCCAAGGTCCAGGAAGGCATGATGTACGGGAAGATGAATACCACTGAGATGAAGGACTTCCAGCGCAGATCGCTGCGGGCAACCAGCCAGGCCACGGTGCCGCCAAGGACTATGGAGACCAGGCAGCTCCACAGGGATACCTGCACCGTATTCCAGAACGGACGGTAGAACAGGTTAAGGCTCGTCTCCCCGTCGAAAAAAACCTTCTTCCAGTGGAAGGCGGTCAGATCCCCCGCCTGCGAACCCTTTACGGTCATGATCTCCGACGGATGGACCAAAAAGGTGTCCCTGGCCAGGGACAGCAGGGGAAAGAGGGTCAGGAAGGTAAGCGCCACCGCGAGGACCGCGAGGATCACGTTGTGCGGCTTGCGCGCAAAGGATTTTATCTGGTTGCCTATGGTCATGGGTATGCGGTCCTTATTCGGAGTGCGACGCGATCAGCTGTCCGAACGGACCAATGGCCCGCCCGGACAGTCCCGGTCAATCTAGTAGGCGATGTTGTTTACGAATTCCTCGACTGCGGCACGGTTCTCGAACAGGAACTGCGGATCCTCCGCCACAAGACGTGGGGTCCAGTAGGAGACGGGGTGATCGTCCTTATCCACCGGAATGGTCGGGTTGGACGAATAGGAACCCACGTCAACAGACCAGGGTTTGAAGCCTTCGGCGGTAAGCAGGTACTCGATGAAAAGTTTTGCCGCGTTCGGATTCTTCGCGTTTTTCGTCAGGTGCAGGAACGCGGGGTAGATGAATCCGGAGAAGGGCTGCACATCGGGCATTGGCTGCAGGGCCAGGTTCTTCTTGGCGTCGAAGCGGGTCTTGGAATAGACGAAGAGGCCGAAGGTGGTCTTGGGCTGACCCTTGATCCCGATGTTCTCGGAGATCGTGGTGTCGCTGTTGCCAAGCACGAGGCCGTTCTGGAAGAAGCGCTTGATCCATTCATAGCCGGCGTTCTTGGTGGTCAGCACGAGCTTTTTGCCATACAGGTCCTCGTAGGCCTTCTCGAGTTTCGCACTCCACTCCGGGGAGGTGATCATGGTGAGGAAGTTGGCGTTTACGCCCTCGGACTTGGGATCCTTGAACTGGATCAGACCCTTCCACTTGGGATCGGTGACTTCCCAGACGTTGGAAATAACCGGGGTCTGCACCTTCTCGCTGTTGAAGATGAACACCTTGTTGATGAGCTGGAAGGTCAGCGGATTCTGGTACGCGACCGGAATCACCGACTTCATGGATTCGGGTACGTAATTTACCAGGTAACCCGTCGCGATCAGCTGGCCGAAGACCCGTCCGGAATCCTGGGAGATCACGAAGTCCGCGCCCTGGATGCCGCCGCCCACTTCCTTGCTCACCTTTTCGATCAGTTCACCGTCCTTCAGGTTGGACGCCTCCACCTTGATGCCGTACAGCTTCTCGAACGCGGTCGCCGCTCCGGCGATGCGGGACGTGATGGAGTAGACCACTACCTTGCCCTCGACCTTGGCAGCCGCGACAAGTTCGTCGTGGGTCAGGACTTTCTCTGCCGGGGCTTCGGCTTTCTTCTCTTCCTGCTTGCCCTCGGCATAAACGCCCAGGATAGCGACGGCGAGCAAGGCTATCAGTACTGCGACTCTCTTCATGTTGCCTCCATTATGTTAAGAAAATGTTAACACAATCTGAAGGTTATGCGAGAAAACTCAATCTGTCAAGGAACTTGCGGTTCAATGAAGCTTGAAACGAAGCTTGTAGGGACAAAATAGGAGATACTTTCGTGGGGAACACACAGCTTTAAAGGTGCGAATGCGCCCTACGTTTATAATGGAAGTGAAATGATTCTTGGGAGCATAAAAGTGGTAAACCCTGGACGCTGTCGTTCGGTTTTAAGTAACGATGATCTGGTTCTGGAGGAAGCTTCCCTACAGGACAAACTCCAATTGGCGGATTGCATAAAAAATCTTGACTATATAAGAGCCTATACTGGTTGGGATCAAACAAGCCCGGATGAAGCGATCCGAATCAATGTGGGAACAAGAAATGTCGAGGCCATGAAATTCTGGATCAGAAATGGCTTTTTGAGGATTGTGGGATATTCCGAAGCCGGCAATGGATTTCTCGACATCAATCTGGAGAAAACACTAATCACGACCAGCGCAGGTATGGACTCCCATTGATTCCTCAGAGGGATAATGCGGTGCATGACTCCCTGCTGAATCATTTCCTCGCCGACTTCCAGCGTCCTGTTGTATCATACGGGCGCTGATATGCAGTTCTGACGCTCCATTTCAAGTCAGTACCAGTCGCAATGCGCATCCTTGACAGCAGTACACTCCTGGCTTACGCTCCAATCATGGCGGCGATGCCGGCAAGCTCCGGAAATGACGGCTCCCACCCGTAGAGGGTATATGATTAAAAGCATAGGCAAGACCATCCTTCTCGTCGAAGACGAAGCAATCATTGCCATGAACGAGAAGAAGCAGCTTGAAAAATATGGGTATGTCGTAAAAACAGTCGCCAATGGGAAAAAAGCCATAGAAGCAGTCGCAACATCCTCTGATATTGACCTGATCCTTATGGACATCAATCTGGGGGATGATATTGATGGTACAGAAGCCGCTGAAATCATCCTTAAAGACCATGATATACCCATAGTATTTGTCTCATCCCATACTGAGCCAGAAATTGTAGAGAAAACCGAGAAGATTACCTCATACGGTTATGTTGTCAAGAACTCGTCGGTCACCGTACTGGACGCTTCAATAAAGATGGCATTCAAGCTGTTTCTGGCTAAGAAAATGGAAACCGAGAAAGAAAAGGCACTGATGCTGAGTGAGGAAAAATATCGGCTTATAAGTGAGAATACTTCCGATGGGATAGTTCATTTTTCTGCGGAAGGATTGATTGACTATGTTTCACCAGCATATTTAAAACAACTTGGCTATCCGGAATTCGAAGAGTATGGGAAAGGGTATGACACCATCATTGCTGAAATCCATCCCGATGATCGTGATTCCCTGTTTTCAGCCATACATGGTGCGATAGGAAAAAAGGAAAGGGAATTAACCTATACATATCGGGTCAGACGTGCAGATGGACACTACATTTGGCGCGAAGATCATTCCAGATTCATGTATGACCCTTCGGGCGCATATCTTGGGGCGTATGTATCCTGTAGGGATATTACGGATCGAAAAATCATGGAAGCCACGTTGGTCGAAAGTGAGGGACGATTCAAGAAAATCCTTCAGGATCATTCAACCTTGGCTGTCCAGGGTTATGGAATTGATGGAACTACCAATTATTGGAATAAGGCATCCGAACGCCTTTACGGGTATACCGCGCAAGAAGCGATAGGCAGGAATTTACTTGATCTCATCATCCCTGAGGAGATGAAGAATGAAGTTGCCCAGGCAATAAAAAAAATGGTGGAGACTGGTAAGAACATACCTGAATCCGAACTTTCCCTTGTCCGAAAAGATGGATCAAGAGTACATGTATTCTCCACCCATGCCCTCGTCCAGTCATCCAGTCATCTTCCAGAACTTTTTTGTCTTGATATCGATATTACCGGGCGGATAAAAAGTGAAAAGGCATTACGTGAAAGCGAGGCGCAGAAAAATGCGATCCTGCAAGGATTGTCAGCCAATGTAGCCTTGCTGGACAGTGACCTGAAAATAATTTGGGTAAACAAAGCTGCGGCTAATTCAGTCAACACACAGATTGAAAATCTGGTTGGCAAGCACTGTTATGAATTTTGGGGTGACACCGTAAGGTCTTGCAAGGATTGTCCTTCGGTAAAGGCGATTCAATCAGGCAAATCGGAAAATCAAATCAGGAAAACCAAAGATGGAATATTCTGGGATATAAAAGGGGAGCCCATTTTTGATGAGTCCGGGGAGATAGTAGCCATAGTTGAAATCGCACAGGATATTACCCTACTTAAGACTCAGGAAGAGTCCCTAAGGAATAGCGCAAAGCGTTTGGAAGGAATCATTGAGGGAACACACGTAGGCACCTGGGAATGGAATGTGCAGACAGGGGAAACAATCTTCAATTCGATCTGGGCAGAAATGATTGGATATACACTGGAGGAATTGGCTCCGATTTCAATACAGACCTGGGGCAAATTCGCCCACCCTGATGACTTGAAGAAGTCTGAAGAATTGCTCAGTCAGCATTTCTCAGGCCAGACCCCTTTCTACGAGTCGGAATGCAGGTTGCGACACAAGGACGGGCATTGGGTCTGGGTGTTGGATAAGGGGAAGGTCATCACCTGGACGGAAGATGGCAAGCCATCCATGATGTTTGGAACCCACACGGATATCAGCGAGCAAAGAAAGGCAAGTGATAAGATACTATCCCTCTTTGCTGAGAAAGAACTTATCCTGAAAGAAGTCCATCACCGAATCAAGAACAACATGAATACCATTTCAAGTTTGCTTTCCTTGCAGGCACAGGCAGTGAAAGAACCTTCTGCGACTATCGCCTTAAAGGATGCCAGAAATCGAGTTCATGGCATGTCGCTGTTGTATGACAAGCTATATCGGTCTTCGGATTATACCGAGCTGTCCATCAAGGAATATCTGTCTTCCTTGGTTGATGAGGTTGTAGCAAACTTCCCGAACAGCCCGATAGTCAGGATAAAAAAGGATTTTCAGGACTTTAAGCTGGATGCCAAGCGTCTTCAGACGCTTGGCATAATCATCAACGAACTGCTGACCAACATCATGAAGTATGCATTTACCGGCAAGGATAGCGGGCATATAGTGGTTTCAGCAATTAGCAATAACAATCATGTCCGTATCGTGGTTCAGGATGACGGAAATGGTATTCCGGAATCCATCTCTTTTGAAAACTCTACAGGCTTTGGATTGCAGCTTGTCCATGCCTTGGTCCAACAGCTGGATGGTACAATACAGCTTGAACGGGGAAAAAGAACCAAGGTTATCCTGGAGTTTATGGAGTAGGAGGACAAGCCATGGCAGGGAACTTCCGGTCATGAATCCATGAGCACGACGATATTGCCGCGCTTGCGGCCCGAATCCACTATCCTGTGTGCCTCGGGGACGTCCTCCAGGCGTATGCGCCGGTCGATGAATGGGCGCAGCCGGCCTTCGGCAGCCAAGCCTACTAGGTAGCGGAGGTCTTCGGCTTTCTCGGAGGTAGGGCTTCGTACCGATACGAAGGCGCCGCCCTTGGCAAGTATGGAAGCGCAGGCACGGCGCGATAATTTCCCCACCGCATCGAAGA
>CAXNJE010000077.1:0-14376 GCA_964202565.1 Breznakiellaceae bacterium
AAACAGCACTATCCGATCCATCGCTTCCCGCCGACACATAGATAGTCGATTCATCCACCGTAAAACTTCGACTCACTTTCGCGCTACGGTTCCCTGCTTCATCCTCGGTCCAGGTTTCGATGCCGTACACCGCCGACGAGCTCGAAAAACGCGGCAGGGGAGTTCCAGGCACATAGGGACTTTGTCCGACCGTTCCATCCGGCAATTTCCAGGAAATACTTGCGTGAACAGAAGCCTCGTCCGAAACCGCATCAACCACAGGTACCGACCTCAACCAGGATCCCTCTGACGGAGCATCAAGGAATGGAGGTGATGGGGAACGTCGGTCCACCGTGAACAAAACCGGCTCGGTCTCGTTCGTCGTTCCGAGCCGCCAGGAGTTCTGTTCGCCATCGCACAGATCTACCGATACGGATGAACCTGCGGCGAGCTCAAAATAAGCGGTATGGGCATCGCCCGAATCGTCCAGCCCCCCGTGGCCAAAATGGGAGGAAAGTGTAAAACGCACTCCGGGCAAGCCCGGCGGAACGTCGATCCTGACCGAACCGGCTACGGAAACACCCTCCAGTGAGTTGCCCGAACCTTGTGTCAGCACGGGCAAGTCAGAGGAGAACACGGATTCCGGAAGAGCCGGTTTCACGACGGTTTCGTAAGGACCTTCCCAGGAGTTCCCCCTATCCACGACCCATTCGAGCTTTCCGCCTTCGGGGGGAAGCATAAGCGGACCGGAGAGGTCCATCCACTCCGTCGCATCCTTCCAGCGATAACGGATTTGCATCCCACCCCATTGGAGTACCCGGGCGACTCCCGCCGTGTATTCCTTGGGAGCATTCAATGTATCGGCCCCGATGACAGGTTCCATCACATTTGGCTGCTTCTTCGCGCTCCCATCCAAAAGGTAGGCAAAACGGGACAGGCCATTTCCATCGCTTATGAAAAAGGGGACAACCCGTGACAGACCTGCTACCTTCCTGAGCGTCACTTCACGGCCACCCTTGAAGGCTGGCTTCCCGGCGGCCGAGACCAAGTTTTCCCCTTCCTTGCCAATATCCCAGGTCCAGCCTTCGGGAACGGCTATGGTACGGGTCTTAGCTTCGTGACCTGATAATTCTGCGATGCGTAAGGACGAAAGACCGGCAACTCCACTCGCGGTGGGGGAGCTTACCGTATAGCTTGTTTCATCCCGTGCGGTCCTGCCATCGGGTGAGCGGGCAGCGACGCGCAGGGTAATCTGGCCAGAGCGATCCACAAGTACCGGGGCTCGGTATTCCTTCCCTGCTGGTCCCAGGGGATCGCTGCCGTCGTCGGTCCAGTAAATGGATGAGGTACCCTCGGAGAGCACGATAAGGCTTTGGCGGTTAGCCCAGGTGCCGGGAACCGGATTCGCCAGACGCACTGAAAAAGGCTCGAAAGCGAAGCTCACCGGGATGGAACGATTGCCCGCAGCATCAGCTGCCCATGCAATGCCTTTTATCCGTTTACCGGGGACGCGCACTTCGTCGCCTGTTGGTTTCCTGAGCTGTACGGAAGAATCGGAGTCGATGACGGCTTCCACCCATGCATCCTGTGGAGCGGAAAAGCTGATCAACCACATTGGGGAGGCACCCTCGATCTGCTCACCCCTAATCATCGGCACCGCAGGGACTTCCGCATCGATGACGATTGAGAAGCTACGGCTTTCCAGCAGGGCGTTCTCAGGCGGGGGGGACCTTCGCTCTGCCAACAGTTCGTAGGTTTTGCTTTCGCCGCTCTTGGCTGAAAGGGAAACGGAGGCAGGTCCTATACCCTTGTAGGTTTCATTTCCATTGACAGAAATCCTGATGCGCGACGTGGAGTCTACCGAAAACCAAAATCGCTTGTCCTGGGGAAATACACCCGAACGCGCATTCGTCTGGAAGGCGCTATCCGGAACAGCGGACAGGACCGGCTGTGAAGGTACGGAACCAGTGGATCCGTCAACGGAATATGCGAAGGATACGGCCAAGAGGGCATACAAAATGCTGGCAGCCGCCAATTCATGCAGCTTCATGGGTATCCTCCGATTTAATCCTGGTTACTATTTTATGGTATCGAGGATTTTCCGCAAGTCCGGATCATCCTTGTAATAATGCGTTTCCAGCTCTTCCTTGGTCAACCCGACCAACTCGTGGCTCATGTAGTGGATCCACTTATCGCCATCCGGCGTACCAATAAGGTGCTTGCGACACCAATAATCGGGTTGGATGGGTAATTGTTCGGCGTGCATTGGCTGCACCTTGTAATCATGGACGGCTACTTTTACATCCGCCCGCGGAAGGCCTTTTTCCAGAATTATTTCGACGAGCCGGTTGATGGTCCTGCCGGTATCGAAAATATCATCGATAAGCAGAATTTTGTCCCCCGTCCGCAGATGCTCCGGAGCATAGGTCCAACCATCAACCATGACGCGTTCCTGTTTGCGGATATCCGTATAGGAGCGCGCTACGACAGCTGCGTAGTAGACCGGACGTCCAGAGTGCCTGACGATCTTGAAATATTCACTGATCACGTTGCCCAGATAGGCACCGCCCCTCAGCGAAACATAAATAACATCCGGAATGAACCCATCGGAATGAATCCGATGGGCCAATTTAAGCGCATTGTTCCGGACCTGGTCGTAGGGAAGGAATTCCTTATTCATCCCGAAACTTTACACGATATTTCCCGAAATGGAAACCTATCTTTTAAAACGGGTACTTTCCATTTTCTGGCCTGCCCTTACGAAATCGAACCAAAGTTCTCCGGTGGACTTCTCGTTAAGGTTTTTGTAGAAATCGGCCAGCCCGGTAACCGCGACTCCGTTCACGGCAGTAATCACATCGCCCCTCTGGATGCCAACAAGGGCTGTGGGGCTTTTGGCGACTATGTCACCGGCGATTACTCCCTTTTGGGTGGCATCAATTTTAAAGCTGGAACGGATTTCGTCGTTCAGGGCGAAAACTACCACTCCGGGCCACAAGGTGGCGTTGTCGGAAGCGACGTCATCCTTGCGGGCCTCAATTTTGACCTTCAGATCCTTCCGGGCACCATAACGCATGATGCCGAAAGAAGCTGTCTCACCGGCCGTCAAATCTCCCACCGCACGTACCAGCTGGTCGCGACTCAGCACTGCCTTGCCGTTCAATTCGACAATATAGTCGCCGGGGAGCATGCCACCCTTGATCGCCGGGGATGACAGGAAAATCTGGGAAACCAGGGCACCTTTCTCATTTTCGAGTCCCAAGTCCTTGGCTACATCCTTTTCCATATCCACCAAGGAAACACCCAGCCAACCGTATTTGATCGCTCCGTTGTTGATGAAATCATCAATCGCTTTTTTCGCATTATTGATGGGAATCGCGAACCCCAGACCTACCGATCCACCGGAAGGGCTGGCGATCCAGGTGTTGATGCCGATGACCTCGCCACGGATATTGACCAAGGCACCGCCGGAGTTTCCCTGGTTGATGGCCGCATCGGTCTGGATGAAATCGTTTATGTTACCCGCCGGACCACCGGAACGACCCACAGCGCTGACCACACCGATGGTTATGGAGGAGAAAAGCCCAAGAGGATTACCGGCCGCCACAGCCCAATCTCCCACCTGCACCGTATCCGAATCTCCCAATGCGGCGATTGGGAAGGTTTCACCCGATTCGAAGGATACAAGCGCCAGGTCCTTGCGTGCGTCCTTACCTACCAGCTTGGCCGGAAAGTCACGTCCATCCTGCACTTTCAGGCTGATCTCGGAGGATTCCCCCACGACATGATTGTTGGTGAGCACGTAATATTTTTTTCCTTCCCGTCGGACGATTATGCCGGATCCCAGGCCTTGGGAACGGTACTCACGTTCTTCACCCTCGCCCTGCTGATCGGGATTGCCGAAAAAGAACTCCCAGGGCAAACCCTCAAAACGGGGAGCCTGTTGTTTCTTGATCTCCACCACATTGACTTCCACTACCGTGGGAAGGACAATTGCGGAGACGGAACGGAATGCTGACTGTAAATTTTCTGCAACCGCCAATGCATCGCCGGGGATCTGTTTGGGGGCTTCCTCAGCCCAGACAGTGTTATTGCCTTTGGGTGTCGCGCAGGAAAAAGAGAGGAAAGCCAGGGAAAAACCGAATATGGTACCCAACAACACGAGGTTGAAGATAAAAAAATTACGGGAAAAAAGACTTCTATGTAGATTCATCTAGACACTCCTTGCTTGACGGACCTTTGAGTCCGAGATCTTTTACACATTGAATATAATATAATTGTCTGCCGAATGGTTACGAATCTGATAGGGGAGCGGTGAATCGGGGGGTTCAATCGTAGGTGAGAACCTCGCTGTGGTCGCGAAAAAAAGCCACCGTATGCTCGCAATGGCTGGATAACTTGCCGTCTGCGGTCACCACGGTCCAGTCGTCGTCGAGGATTTCCACATCGCCGGTACCCAGGTTGATCATCGGTTCCACCGCAATTACCAGGCCCTCACCCATCCGTGGATTAGGCCCGTTGCTTGGATAATTCGGAACCTGGGGATCCTCGTGGGGCGAGAATCCCACGCCGTGCCCGCAATACTGGTGCACGACTCCGTAACCATGCTCCTTCGCGTAGGCGTAGACAGCCCGAGAAATCTGGTGTACCCGGTTGCCAGGTTTGGCTTGGGCCACAGCGAGTGCAAGGCATTCCTGGGTCACCCGGACGAGTTCGGCAGCCTCCCGGCTGACGTTGCCCACGGCGACTGTAACGGCCTTGTCGCTGAAATGCCCGCCCAGATCGATCCCACAGTCCAGGGACACCAGATCGCCATCGGCAATTCGGCGTCGGGAAGGAATTCCGTGGATGACCTGGTCGTTTATGGAAACGCACAGGGCTGCCGGGTAAGGGGATCCACCCTCGCCGTAACCGAGAAAAGCCGGTTTGGCTCCAGCCCTTTTGATCCAGTCCCGTACCCAGAGGTCGAGCTCCCGGGTTTCGATACCTATCTGCACGCGGGGTACCAGTTCGCCAAACATGGCCACCAGCATACGACACGATTCACGTATCCCTTCGAGTTGCTTCACATTTTTTAGACGAATCATGTCAAATACCAAGCCTTCTACGAATTTGGACGACACCATTCAACCCGGGATCCCGCCTGAGTGCCTGTCGGAGCATGTCCGCCGCCGCATAGCGGTCTCCAAGTCGTTCAAGCGCTTCCGCACAGGTCCTCAGCCATCGGGCTTCTTCCTTCGCAGGATACCCCATATTGAGGATTTCCTCCAAGCACTCGACCAAGAGTTCATCCGGTATGGTGCCATTCAGTCGGACCCGCACTATTTCCTTGATCAGGGCATCAACTTCGGGCATGAAATGCCTGAAATAGGATTTTCGCTTTTCTTCGATTACGAGATCCCCGAGCAGCTTGAAAGCTTCGAAGGAAAAACCCCGTCTATCCAATTCTTCAGCCAGGATGAAGGCGCAATCCATCCAGTCTTCGCGCTCCAGGTACGCATCCAGGCGAAAACCAAGACCACCACCACCCCGCCAGACGGCTATGGCCTCGTCCTCTTCCAGGTGCAGGAGATTAAAGAAGACCAGTTTGGCGCGATTTTCCGGTTTATCCCCGTGTTCCTTGAGCCAGGAACGGTAATCGAAATCTTTGGAGGCCTTCCAACGCGGATCGGAACCCACGAAACGTTCGTACGCGCGGTCGTATTCGCCCCTGCGTTCCGCGTCCGAAAGCAACTCGTAGGCCGCCAGCAAGCGGCGCATGTCATTCTGTGCCGTCTCTCCTGCTATATCGGGGTGGACTTGTTTGGCCCGCTCGC
This sequence comes from Breznakiellaceae bacterium, assembly GCA_964202565.1. Lineage (GTDB taxonomy): Bacteria > Spirochaetota > Spirochaetia > Treponematales > Breznakiellaceae > SZUA-426. The sequence goes on from CAXNJE010000077.1 coordinate 5,796, forward strand.
GAAAGGCCTTTTTTATGCGTTTCGGTGAGGCATCCGGCGTGACGCCGAGGATTTCATAATAATTTTCCACCTATGCCGCTTCCCGGAGAAATTGGCGCTAGGCGCCTATCCGCTTGGCTGCAGCTTCAGCTTGCGATGCCTTTGCGACGAATTCGGACCAATTGACGAACATTCCTTCCTTTTCCATGGCGCGCATGAGGTTGGCCATGGCCTTGACGGAAAAGAAACCCGAAGTACGCAGAAAAGCGGCGCTCTTCTTACCCACAAGCATACTGGCAGAAGAAAGAATTCTAGGCAGGCAATCGGGCAATTTCGAATTTAACGGGGAGAGGGGTTCGGAGAGTACGACTATGTACTCATACCCGGGCAGCCGGGTGCCTTCCTCGGTCCGCGCATCCAGGGTATCCACCCGATGTCCCATGGCCTGCATGCCCTTCGAGATGGACGCGGCGAAAACACTCAAGGGTCCCCCGGTACGGGCTCCCGCAACTATCAATGCAATTCTCATTTTGGCTCCTAGGCTTGTTTGTACAGCTGGTCTATACCCGGTTCTTTGACGACGAAAACGGAACAGCGCGAACTTACCAGGATCTCCCTGTGGGAATGGGAAATGATATCCCTGGCGCTCCGGTCCTTCTCCCAACCACCCAACAGTATCAGATCCGCTTTCTTTTCGTCGGCTACCGCCAGGATTTCTGTGTATACAGCACCCTTACGCAATTCCTTCTCGATTTTTACGCCCTTGGCCCTGGCCAGTTCCTCGATGAAGGAAAGATAACGGTCTCCGTTGGCTTCCAGGCTTTTTTCATAATCGGCGCTTTCTTCCTGCACGAATATCTTGCTCAGCGTTAGTTGGCGAATAGTGGCCAAGTCAACGACGTACACCGCCGAAAGCCGGCACTTGAAGTTTTTTGCCATTATGATGGCATATTTAGCCGCATGGATTGATGCGTCGGAGCCGGAGACGGCAACGACCAGGTTCGAAAAGAGTGGTTTAGTCATCGGCCTTTGCCCGCCTTTCTTTTCAGAAGTTTGCTGGTGAAAAAGGATTCCCGTTCCCGCTCTTCCAAGGAGGCCTCAATATAGGCCTTCGTTTCCTTGGCGGTGGGAATGACGAGTTTTTCCAAAGCATTCACCCTGCGCTGGGTCTTTCGTACTTCCCGAGCCAAACGCCATGCAACTGTACGTACGGCAGCGGTCTCGGTGAGCAGTTTCAACAACTCGAAGAATTCTAGCATGGTTTCGTCGCATTCCGCAAACGAATTTGCCGGAGAATACTTCAACTCCGGTTCGGGGAGCCTCACTTCCAGGCTGGGGAGGTCCATACCGGCTATCAGCTCGCGTTTTTCCCGCAGGTCGTAGCGGTAGCGGACCCCTTGCGCGAGTCTGTCGGCGCGGTCACGCCCCACTACCACGAGCATCCTCTTCAAAGCCGGATAGGCGCTCGCGAGCCTTCGGTCCAGGTCGCGCTCCAGCAGTTTCACCCGTTCTACCGTACGCATCAGCTCCATGACGAGGATTTCGCGTTTTTGGTTGAGCAGGTCATAGCCCTCTACTGCGGTAGCCAGCCGCTCCTTGACTCGTATGAGATTGCTCTTTGTCGGAGCGACCATTTCCCTTGCCATTGCCGCCGCTCCCGCCTAAGCCTGACTGGCGCCTTGAACGGCGGACCGGTAGCGCGCGTCCTCGGGATCCTCGTCATCCAAGTCGTCCTCGGTCCCGGCTCCATCGAGGTATTTCTCAAGGTATTCGCGTTTTACACGCAGGAGTTCATCCCTGGGCAGCACCGAGAGGGCTTTCCAACCCAACTCGAGGGTGCGCTCTATGGGCCTGTCATCGAATTCGGACTGGGTAAGATAGTCCTGCTCGAATCTTTCGCCAAAATGGAGGTAACGCTTGTCGGAGGCCGATAACTCTTCCTCTCCGATGATGGATGCCAGGTTGCGCACTGCCTTCACCCGTGAATAGGCAGCAAAAAGCTGGCTGGACACATCCTTGTGGTCCTCCCTCGTCATCCCGGCACCTATACCGTCCTTCATAAGGCGGGAAAGGCTGGGCAAACCCGCCACCGGCGGATAGACGCCCCTTTGGGACAATTCCCTGTCCAGCACGATCTGGCCTTCGGTGATGTACCCGGTCAGATCCGGTATGGGATGGCTTATATCGTCGTTGGGCATGGTAAGGATGGGAATCTGGGTAATCGAGCCGCTTGAACCCTGAATTTTTCCTGCCCGCTCGTACAAGGAGGCCAAATCCGAGTAGAGGTACCCGGGATAGCCTTTCCGGCTGGGAACCTCCCCGCGGATTGAGGAAACCTCCCGCAGGGCCTCGCAGTAATTGGTCATGTCGGTCATGACGACCAGAACGTGCATGCCCAGGTCGTAGGCCAGGTATTCCGCGGCTGTAAGCGCGCAGCGGGGAGCCACCAGGCGTTCGATGGAGGGAGCATCGGCCAGCGATAGGTAGACGACCACGTTGGAAAGGACGCCCGAGCGCTCGAATCCGTCCAAAAAGAAGCGGGCGACGTCGTATTTTACACCCATGGCACAGAACACAACGACAAAGGGCTCATTTGCGGTACGTATTTTTGCCTGTCGCACGATTTGTGCAGCCAAGCGGTTATGGGCCAAACCGTTGCCGGAAAAGATGGGAAGTTTCTGACCCCGGATGAGGGTATTCATGCCGTCTATGGCGGATACCCCGGTCTGGATGAAGTCGCGCGGGTAGGTACGGGCGTAAGGGTTGATGGGCAGGCCATTGATGTCCCTACGGTCGGATGAAAAAATCTCGCCAAAACCGTCGGTAGGCCTTCCCAGGCCGTCGAATACGCGGCCGAGCAAACCCGGGCCAACCCGCAATTCCATGGGCCTGCCCAGAAATTCCACCCGGCTTTCTTCTGCGGACAGTCCGGAACTGGAACCGAAAATCTGCACGGCGCTCCAGTCGGTCGACAGGTCCACCACCCGCCCAAGTCGGCGTTCACCGTCACGGCCGTACACTGCCACAGTCTCGCCGAAACCTACATCCTTGCTTCTGTCCGTCATGACGACGGGGCCCTCTATACGGGAAAGCCCCCTATACTCGACGCCTCTCATACGGACTCCTTCATGCGGTAGCCCCTCTCCAGTTCGTCCAGTTCGGTCTTCATCTCCCGCTCGAATTCGACGAGTCCGCCCAAGGCGTCGTTCGCAATCTCGCTTTTAAGCCTGGCGAGTCGTTCCCGCACGGGCATGGCGTTTATTTTTATTAGCGGAGCCCCCAACTTTATGCACTCCATCGCCCGCTCGTGGAAACCCATGATGAGATCCAGCAAGCGCACTTGTTTGGCAGGGGTACAGAACATGTCCACCGGATCAAAGGAGTTCTGCTGCAAGAAGCCGTTTTTGATCAGGTCAGCGGTCAGGAGAATGAGGCGCTGATCGTCGGGCAGGGCATCGGGTCCGATGAGCCGCACGATTTCAGCAAGACGCTGCTCCTTCTTGAGCAGGTCCAGGGCGGCCCTTCTGACCCGCGGCCAATTGGGGTCTACCCGGTCCCACCAGGCACCTACTTCCTCGGCATACTCGGAATAGCTGTCCGTCCAGCTGAGGGCGGGGTAATGGCGGGCATTCGCCAAATCCCTGTCCAGAGCCCAGAAACAACGGATAAAGCGCTTGGTATGCTGGGTGACGGGTTCCGAGAAATCGCCACCGGGGGGCGATACTGCTCCGATGATGGAGACCGAGCCTATGGGTCCGTTCAGTGTTTCGACCCTGCCCGCCCGTTCATAGAATTCAGCCAGGCGAGTGGGCAGGTACGCGGGGAAGCCCTCCTCTGCGGGCATCTCTTCCATGCGCCCGGAAAGCTCCCGCAACGCTTCAGCCCAGCGGCTGGTCGAGTCCGCCATGATGGCGACGTGGTAGCCCATGTCGCGGTAGAACTCGGCCAGGGTGACCCCGGTATAGATGGAGACTTCGCGGGCCGCTACAGGCATGTTCGATGTGTTGGCTATCAGTATGGTGCGTTCCATGAGCGATCGGCCTGTCCGGGGATCCACCAATTCGGGGAACTCCGTAAGGACATCGGTCATTTCGTTGCCACGCTCTCCGCAACCTATGTAGACGATGACGTCCGCATCGCACCATTTTGCCACGGCGTGCTGGGTCATGGTCTTTCCGGTTCCGAATCCACCCGGTATTGCGGCGGTTCCCCCCTTCGAAAGGGGAAAGAAAACATCGATGACCCGCTGGCCGGTGATGAGCGGTTCGTCCACAGCGAGTTTTTTGGCGAAAGGTCGGGGTACCCGCACCGGCCACCATTGGGCCAAAGCAATACCATCGTCCCCGTCTGTCCGTGCTATGGTCTCCAGCACCGTGTACTCCCCTGCATCCGCGATTGAGAGGAGTTGGCCACCGTTGACACCGGGCGGAACCATGATCTTGCAGTTGATCAGCTGGGATTCGCGCACGGTTCCGAGTACGGTGCCACTGCGGACAACAACACGTTCTCCGCGATGCAAGGCAGAGGCAAGATCCGGCTCGGGTTCAAATGTCCACTTTCTGGCCGTATCCAAAGGCTCGCCACGCACCCCGGGTGCCAGGAACGCACCACCCGCTTCGAAGAGGGCCTTCAAGGGGCGCTGGATGCCATCGTAGATGGTTCCGATCAAACCAGGGCCAAGTAGGACCGAAAGGGGTCTGCCTGTCGATCTGGCTACAGCACCGACGCGCAGGCCGGTGTCGTCCTCGTACACCTGGACCACGGCGTCCTCGCCTTCGAGCCGCACGATTTCACCGATCAGGCCGTTCTCTCCTACTTCTACCACGTCATACAAGCCCGCCTTCCCCAAACCCGTCGCACGTACGATGGGACCGGAAACACGGACGATTTTTCCCTCAATCATTCAAAGCCTCCGGCCCGAGCAGCGCTGTCGCCAATTCGGCCCGCTTTTCCCGCAACAAGGTTTCGCCGATCTCGGCGGTCCCGACACGAACAGTCACCACAGAGTCGCGAATGACCAGCCAAGGTTTTGCCGGATCGCAGTCGGTCTGAAGATTCACTTTCCAGGCACCAATCGGACGGATAGATGCCAGGAGAGCCTCGGTTTCCTTCATTTCCAGACCACCAGCCTCGGCGATCAGCGAGTGCGGGGACAGAGCCGCTTCCCTAAGTCGCAATTCCTTTTCCAGCAGATCAATAAGGCGGGAATGCGGAATGGAACGGATGAAAGCATCCATGGCTTCCCGCAGCTTCCGTTCGGCCCGTTCGGCCCTCATGCGCCGAGTATCCAGTGGATAGCGCGCATTGGTTTCGCGGACAAGATTCTCGATACGCTCGCGCTGCTTCCGCTCAAGGGCAGCCAGATCGGTTTCCAGCTTTTTTGCCCATTCTGCTTCTGCGGTCTTACCCAGCTGATCCGCGTTCTTGAGGAAACGGGCTGCTTTTTTTCTGGCATCTTCCAGAATTTCCCTATCCAGGACTTCCGTCGAGCGTAGCTCTTCCATCTTCTTTTATCCGCCTATACCCGTATACCGATCGCGTCCCTGATGGAGTCCACCAGGGTCTTACGACCCTCGATCCGCCCTTGCAAGCCAGGAAGCTCCACCACGAGCGGATAATCTCCCGAAAGTTGCCAGTCGGCCAATTCCTGACCCAGGGAATCCGCAACCTCTTCGCTGATGATGAGCACCCGCGTATCCACGCCATCGTCCGACTGGATACCCGCAGCACTTGAAGCCGCATCCGGCAGGGCGACCCCCGCTTCCTCGACCAAGCCGCGGGTTACCCTTCTGAAAACCGCAAGGCTTTCGCGCGCGTCGTTCACCGCTACGCCGGGGACGCCGACGAAACGGAAGGCCGTTACGAGTTCGCTCTCACCGATGAAAAAGAACTGCACGTTCTAGATCAGCAGGATGAAAAGCGCCACCAGGAAGCCCCACAGGCAGATGCCTTCCGCCAGGCCAACGTAAGGAAGAGCCTTCCCCGAAAGTTCGGGATTCTCGCTCATGGCGCCCATCGCGGCCGCCCCGATCTGTCCTACCGCAATTCCGCCCGCTATGCAGGAAATACCCACCGCCAAGGCGGCAGCAAAATACTTCAATGATGATTGGGGGGAAGAATTGGAGACTTCGGTCCCGGTTCCCGGTGAACCAGACGATTCAGACTGGGCAAAAGAGAGCACCGCGCCCATGACCACCAGGACACCCGCGAAAAACAATACTTTGCGAATCATTACTTGACCTCCCTGCGAAATCGGAACGGCGCGAATTCGACGCCGGTCTCGGTAAAGAATTTGCTGAAAAACTCATAATACTGGAGACGTATCACCTGTATGGTCACGATAAGACCCTCAAGCAGGATGATGAGTGAATTGCCGAATACCATGACCAGAAAGCCAAAAACCGCCCCGATAGGAGCGCTGCCGCTCACCATATCGCTCAAGGCGAAAACTATGAAAGACAGAACCGCGTGGGAAAGGGCAAACGCCCCTACCCTCAAAAAACTGACCGTGTTCGAAATGAAGTACGACGCCGACTCCAGTATTTCCACAAAACCTTCCATGAGGAACGCCATCATGCCATGTTCCAGAATGGGACGCTCACCGGTGAAAATGCGCCAGAGTGCCGGTCCAAAAAACAGTCCGAGTAACGGTATGCCGAAACCAAGCATATCGAACCAGGCAAAACCCACCGGTCCACCAGAAATCATGCCGAGCGCTCCCAGCGCGAATCGTACGGCGAATGAGAGGGAGTACCAGAAAAGCAAACCACCCGCGAGGCCGGTCTTGGCAAAGATCGCCTTTTCCGGATGCTTCAGTGAGAATTGGTTGATGATATTGATGATCAGACCAATCGAATTGATGACCACTCCCACTGCGACGGTGAAGGCAAAAAAGAAAAACAGCTTGTCCAGGCTTCCCTTTTCCGGCATCAGCTGGAGTATGCGGTCCATGGATTTTTCCGGTCCCAACAGAAAACCGGTAATCGCCCGCGTAGGACGGATAAGCAGGTTCTCGGTGGCGAAAACCTCACCATCCAGGAAGCCCACCGTCATGGATGCGATGCCTACAGCCAGAAGGGCAGGAGAAAAACGTGAGAATTGCGTCAGGAATCTCACGCGACTACGCGAAGTGAGCAGGCCCAGCAGCAACAGGACAAAACCCTGTCCGACGTCCCCAAACATGATCCCGAAAAGCACCGTGAAACTAATGGCGACAAAGGGCGTCGGATCGATGGTACCGTAGAGGGGGGCTCCGTAGGAAAAAACGAGACCGGAGAATCCACCTACGAAACGACCGTGATCCAGGGAGACAGGGATCTTTTCTTTCCCCTCCCGCACGGATGCAATTTCCTGTGGATCATAGGACCGTATGGCGATACGGCCTTCGGTCAGTCGCTCCAGCTCCCGAGCCAGTACAGGAACACTCTCCGCAGCCACCCACCCTGCGAGACGAAAAGCGCTCTTGGTCGCTTCCAAACCCGCTTTCAGACGTTCGACCGTGACCAGCATCAACCAGGATTCTGCAGAGCGGCACAGATGTGGTCCCAGCTCGCGGGCTTCAGTCTCCTTCTCGGTCGCCAGCAACGCCAATGCGGAATCGGCTTGGGTCAAACGATTTTCCAGACCGACAAGCACGTCCGCAGGAACGCCCTGAAATTCTTTCGGTATCGTCAACGGGACGAAGCCTGCCTTCTGCAATTCGGTATCGAGGGCAAAGCGTCCCTTACGCGAAGCGGCTGCCAATACGCGGTCCTCGCCCAAGGAAAGGATCATGCCCCTATCCTGGAGTGATGCATCCAGTTCATCCCGCCGTTTTGGGTCCAACCGACCGACCCGCAGTGTCAGGTACGAGAGTTTTTCCAGATCGGCAAAAGGCGCGTCGAGTTTGGCGAAGGAACGGGCCTCAAAATAGGCTTCTTCAATATTTCTTCGCTCGGCTATGGCATTCGCTTCACGCGTGCGCAGCTGTACGATTATTTCCAGGTTCGCATCGAGCTTTGCACTCTCTTCTTCAGAGGGCAGGTTACCCGCATCGCCAGGTTCTTCAGGTAGTGCGAGATGCAGGAAATCCGATGCGGAGCGGATTTTCTCCAAGCGCTCCAAGGCATTGATCAAATCCTCGCCTGTTTCGGTGTGCGCTGCGATCGCTTCGTCGGGATGGGAAAAGTGCATCAGGCATTTTTTCCCCAAATACTCGATAACGCGATCGACATCCCGTTCAAGTACCGTCAGCTCGATATTTTTCATCTTCCGTGGACGCATCATGCGAATACCTCGATCGAGGCCAAGGCTTCCCTTGCGGGAATACCCAAGGCAAGTCCTTCCGCTACGCTGGTCAGGATATCTTCCTCAAATTGCATGAGTTTGATGAAACACGCGATGGTATCCGACGAAAAGGGATTCCGCCGAAAAAGGGATTTGGCATGGGAATAGAGGCGTCTGGCAGCAGAATTCTGTGCATAGCGGGGATCAAGGCGCCAGTATTCTCCCGGCCTCTCCGGATTGAGCAGGTAAGGATATTTCCAATCCTTCCAATCCTCCCGCTTGTCCAAGGTGAATTCATTCGAATCACGAGCCGCTTTTGCTAGGGATATACCCTTGT
>CAXNJE010000078.1:0-14206 GCA_964202565.1 Breznakiellaceae bacterium
GTCGGCCTACCCCGTATTGGGGCATGGCAAGAACCTCATCGCGCCGGAAAAGCTCAAGCTGGCCATGGCGTTCACCGGGAAGAACCGACATTACGAATGGCAGAAGATAGGATTGAGGCATATCCGTGAAACGGCTCGGCGTTGCGGTATGGGAGACCTTATCGATGGCGAAATCGCTCGCTTGGCAGCGCTCGTTCCGCAAGCCGTCGAGACGCTCTCCGCGGCCCTGCCCAGGGGATACCCCGAAGCCGTCGCTGAGAGCGTTTTTTCCGGATTGACGAAGAGGGGCCAACTGCTTGAGGGAATGTAGTCTCAGAATAAAAGCGCCTATGGATGCTTCAGATAGTAGTCCGCCAATAATCGCAGGAGGTTGCCAATGGATCAGGAGTATTGGGACCGAAATGACCTCTATGAATTGGCCTGGTCGAAGCCCTTCACCGAATTAGCCAAAGAATACGAAATTTCCGACGTAGGGCTGTTGGGCGATACTGGATTTGAACCCGCCACTACTGTGGCGCAGTGAATTCTACCGTGTGAAGGTTCGGACTTGGCGCTTGGAAATAAAAAGCAATTTGTTGGGCGATACTGGATTTGAACCAGTGACTTCTACCGTGTGAAGGTAGCACTCTCCCACTGAGTTAATCGCCCAATAAGTTGCCTAAAAGTAGGGGACGCCAAGTCCGCGCACTCTCCCACTGAGTCCCCAAAGTCTAGCTTTGGGTCATCGCCCAGAAAATTGTATTAATGACAGATGGCGCCGCCTATAGAGCGGTGCAGGATAGTAACACTTGGGTTTTTCCGTGTCAACAGCTCTGTGATAGTGGCTAATTTGGTGTATAATTGTATGTAGCTTGTTGATATCAGGTGTACCGGGTGGGAAATCATAGCGAATTTAGAAAAATAAAGTATGAATAAATATACACTTAGGTAGGTCTTTGGTTTCGTGGTTTTATTCTGTATTTTAAGTATTTGAATGGTATGGATATATTAAGTGTTGTTTGATTGCATGTGTGGGCACGGTTATTGCTAGTGTAATTGAATGATTATGATTGAGGTTGAAAAAATGCAGGCAAAGTCAGCGTATGCGGTTTTCGCACAAGGTTTAGGATCGTTTGCGGAGATTCGTAGCGAGCTGGTTCGCAAAGCCATCCACTTTTTAATTGCCTTTACACCCTTGCTGGCTTCGTACAATCGGAGCTTGGCTCTGGCCTGTCTGGCATCTGGAACCCTGTTTTATGCTCTCGCAGAGACTGCCCGTTTATCAGGTATACGGGTTCCGGTCATTTCTGCATTGACCGCGGTTGCGGCAAGGGATCGCGATCGCGGCCGCTTCGTGTTGGGTCCGGTAACCTTGGGCATCGGTGCAATGCTTTCCCTGTTGCTGTATCCCAATCCCGCCGCAACCATAGCCATCTATTCCTTGGCTTTTGGCGATGGGCTTGCAAGCTTGGTTGGCAAGGTGTTTGGCCGGATGCGTCCTGCGTTCCTGTTCGGAAAAAGTATCGAGGGTTCCGCAGCCTGCTTCCTGGTTGTTTTTGCCACTACTGCCCGTATCCTGGGTGATATCAGGATAGCCTTTTTCGCAGCCCTAACTGCTACCCTTGTAGAAGCCCTTCCCCTCGAGGATTATGACAACGTCGCCCTTCCAATGAGTGTCGGTTTGGTAGTAGTCGCCCTCTCCTAGATTAAAGCCATAAATAATAACGGTGGATCTTGGCTGTTATAAGCCAGGAGCCGCCGGTAAGCACGAGTGCGCCGATGGGGAAGCTTATCCACGAATCGGCATGCAAAAAGATGTCCCTTCCTATAAATACCAGAGCTCCCCCAATCGCTGCGACTGGAAATTGACCGGCTCCGCGGGTTCTTCCAGCCACCAGAAAACCGAGTATGGAAAGTACGGCGATACCGAATTCGACGAGCTCGAACATGGTTTTATACCCTGAAATCGGCGTGAATGATGCATCCCACGTGAGTCCGTCTACCGGGATTCCGCTTGCGATGGTTAGGGAAGTGATGAAAATTATAACGAGCACGCGGCTGTGTTTCTGGAAATCGACGCCGGTGGCGTAAACACTGGCTGCAAAAAATGAAAGCAAACCGAAGAACCGGCTAAAGCTGATAGCCCTTGCGGTTCCTACGATGACTGCGGGGGGCCAATCGTTCAGGATGGAAAGAGGAACGAGGATACGAAAAGACTCGACCAGAAAGGATAAGGCAAAAAAGGCGAAAAAAAGTATTTCGGGCGCATGGGTGTTTTCGAATGAGTAATAGATAATTAATACTGTCACGAGGGAAAAGATGACCGCCAATAGCACGGCGCTGACCGCTGCGTATGGGGATGCGGGAATCCAGTCAGGCAAGGACAGGGCGAACATGCTGGAAGCCCTTCCGCTGGCCTTCGCTACTATTGTCGGCAGGGATCCGAAGGTTTGGAACGTGGCGAAACCAGCCATGACCAAAGCAAGCGCGCTCGCCAGAAAGCCTGAGAGGAGAAATCGGTTGCGGGTGGACAAAGTCATACTGCAAGCATATAGCCACCGGCCGGGAAATAACAAGCGCGGGGGTCTGCAGTAATCCCCGCTAAAGGTCTCAAGCCTCAACAGCCGATATACTAAAGGAGGAGACACCCATGACGAAAAAATCGATTGCTATTGTTGCCTTTGTGCTGGCCTTCGCAGTTGTCGAGGTGTGGGCGGGCGACAGCGCTAGCTTTGTGGATCTCGGTTTTTCAGTTGATGGGAAGGTGTACATGTTCGCCCAGTACGGTGTCGAAGCGGTAAGTCTCAAACCTTGGGCGGAACTTTTTGTCGTCGATGTACCCAGGAACACCTTTTTCAAGGATGGGGTCAAAAAGAACGTGTACGACGCGCCGGTCCTTCCTGGCCAGGATGGGTCGGGAGCTTTTCATCGCCTGCTCTCCGAACATGCAGGGCTGGCTGGGAAATACAAGGTGGACCATTTGCGGCAGGGGACACCTTTCTACCTTCTGGTGGGCGACGGACCTGCCGCGGTTCAAGCAAACCAGGAACCGGCAGCCATTGACTTCAGGGATTTCGAGAGCGGTACTTCCTATAAGGCCACCTTGGTGCCCTATGTCGAAGGTAGCGGGGCTGCTCTGGTCTCATCCTTCTATATCAGCGTGGAAAAAACCCTGGCAAATGGAAGCGTCAAGAAATACACAGTTGGAACACCTGCTTTCAAACGGCCTGGGGTCATGTCATACACGATCAACCGGGTTATTTCAGCCCCCAAAGACGGCTCGCTCATTTTCGTCATCGTGATGAAGAAAACCGGCGTCCGCGGGCCCGACCTGCGCTACATGGTAGAAGCTTTCCGCCTATAGTGCCAGGGCTTCTTCTGCGAGCTTCCGGAAGACTGCCACGCGGCGTGGATCCTGACGCTGTGCAGCGCTCCTGGCGGCTCGTTCAAGTAAATTGGCGATGGTCACTCCGTCGAACCTGATCCCGTTGCACGACTCAATTTCCGTGTGCTTAAAATCCTCGCCATCGACCTTGATCATCAGGATGCAATCAGATACAAGCCCCTTTATCACTTCTATCTCAAGGCTGGCGGGGGATTCCCCTTCGGCTTCGATCCTGGCCGTAAAATCCGGCGAACCGCCAAAGCGCCACTCCCACGATTTGTACAAGGCTTCCTGTTCCGCAAGTTCCACATCGGTGTGGGTTGAGGGGCTTGGCAGCATATTGACGACGGCTTGGTCACCAGCAAGTCCGCAAGCTTTTGCGAAAGCCCGCGCGATGGCCGGTTCTACTTGAGCCAGATCGATTTCTGGCCGGGCGGATTTCAGGTTCGTAACTGTGGATCGTACCGACGCGATTCCCTTGACGGCGGTGAACGTGGCTTTCGGGGCAAGGTAAGCGGAAAGCCGCGAAAGGTCGGCATCCAGCAGCAGGGTCGCGTGGTGGAAGGCCTTGGTTGAGGTTTCGCGGTACGCGCTTCCGGAAATCTTCCTGCCCTCCAGCAGCAGATCGTTCCTTTCGTTCGCCGTTACCGGGTACCCAAGGACCCGAAGGGCTTCCGCTACCAGAGAAATATTTGCTTTCCGATCGAAATGGGCTCGGCCACCCATGAAGGTGATACACAGGTTTCCCCTATCGTGGTAGACCGCACCTCCGCCGCTTTGCCGCCTGGCCAGAGAGACTCCATCCAGAGCCATCAACGCCTGTCTGCACTCGCGCCAGGGGTTCTGGTACCTACCGATAACCACCACCGGATCATTCCGCCAGAATAGGAGGATCCGCTCGTCACCGGCCATGGTCTGGAACAGGCGTTGTTCCTGGGCCAGGTTGAACCAGGGGTCAAAACTGGAAGACCTGAGGATCCTGCAGGTACCGGTGTCAGCTGCCACGGGCTTTTCCCGCAATAGGCCGTAACAATTGATGGACGAGTCCCTGCTCTTCCGAGAGCACCCTCAGGTAGAGGACTGGATTGAGGTTTTCACCATTCCAGACGCCTTCCTTCTGAAGCTCGATGGCCTCCTCCGCGAGCTGGACCAAGGAGGCCGGGCCTGCAACTTGGAGAAACAGGTACAAGCCGGTGGAAAGGGCAAGCTGTGTTGCATCCTGAGCCATATTGCCTTTCATCAGGGGTGCCGATGACGCGCCAAAAGCAATCGGAAGCTGCAGATAGCCCGGGAGATCCGGGCTGAGGGAAACGGCAGCGGTGGGCTCAAGCTCAAAAAGGGCCAGGCACTCGTCATGTTCAGCGGCAGCCTCGAAGAAATACCTCATGAAGGCTTCCGGGGACGACGGGGACGACGGGGACAACATGGGATTACCAAAGTACAGGGGGCTGCGTAGGTCGAGTTTCATGAAGCGCATGGAACGATCCTATACCGGAGCCGAAAAAAAAACGAGGGTCGATGCAAGCACCAAGCTGTTTTTACCCGTACTAGTGGTGGCGCGGCCAGTCCGCGTCGGGAGTGGCTATGGATTCATTGAAGCGTATATGTAGTTTAGGTTCCTCGGTACGGCCGTCTCTTGCCAAATCGGGTCCCCTTCGGGTTCTGGCTGCGGTTTTATTGATGGAGGCCTGTTCCTGTACGCCAGAACACGCCTTTCAGGGAGTAATTGGCCGGGATGTGGAACCGCCTGGCTTCGAATCACTTCGAGCGATCGGACCTGGTCGGTTGGAGTTGGTATTCACGGAAAGGGTCACCATCAGTGCGTTACGCTTCGATCCGCCCCTGGAGACGACACTGATCGAGGATGATTCCAACTCGGTCTTTGTGGAATTCGCCTCCTCCCTGAAGGAAGGCCATCAGTATGTGGTGGACCTCGTTGCGGAAGATCCGGAGGGTAATACCATCAACGTTTTTGCGCCTTTCCGGGGCAGGAACGACCGGATGCCTAAAATGGTGATCAACGAGCTGCGCACGGAATATTCCAAACCCAAGGTGGAATTCATCGAACTCAGGATGCTTTCAGATGGTCAGATGAACGGAGTTCGGGTGGTTGCCAGCGGGAAGGGTTTTGGCGAGCCGCTGTTTACCTTCCCGGCTGTGGAAGTGAAGGCCGGCGATTTCGTAGTGCTACACCTGCGCACCCTGGAGGAGACCTGCATTGATGAGGTGGCGGCTTTGGACGAGTCGGGTGGGACCGAGGCGTCGCCCCTGGCGCGGGATTTCTGGGTTCCGGGAACGGAAAAGGCGATACGCAAGACCGATGCCATTGCCGTGCTGGATAGTGACGGCTTTCCCTTGGATGCGGTCCTGCTTTCCGATACACCCGATGGTGTCTGGAAAACCGATGCCATGAAAATCGCGGTTGCGTATCTGGCGGAACGTGTGTCTTGGCGGGGAAAGAGCGTATCTTCGGAGGTGTTGATGCCTGCGGATGCTGCCAGCAGTGCCGGAACTACTACGACGCGGACCCTGTGTAGGGACGCGGCGTCTTTTGACGGATCCTCGGCTTTGGATTGGAAGGTTGTTGCAACCGGCTGCGCCACTCCGGGCTTGGTAAATCGGGAAGACCCGTACCTTGCCCGTTGAGCGTGCGACTCTGGTTCAGATCAGGTCTTTGACCAGGTTTTCGAGTTCATGCTTGGGTACGGCACCCACTTTCTGGCGCACTACTTTCCCATCCTTGAAGACGAGCAGGGTAGGTATGGATACGATGTTATGGCGGCCCGCCAGATCGCTTTCCTGGTCCACATTGACCTTGCCTACCTTTAATTTGCCTGCATAGGTCGTGGCGAGCTGGTCGATGGCGGGTGCGATCATCTTGCACGGCATGCACCATTCGGCCCAAAAATCCACCAGCACGGGAATCGCCGACTTGAGCACCTCCGACTCGAAGTTTGCTGCGGTAAGGTTAACCTCTGCGCTCATGCCACGCTCCTTTATTGTTCGCGTCCATCAAGACGGACACCGTAATTCAATACTTCTATAGTACACGACGGATGGCCAAAAGGCAATTCAAGTTCAACTACTTACATTTTTCTTGAACCCGGTTTGACCGCAGGAATGCCCTGGCCGCAAAGCGCGCAGTTTTCCGGCTCCCAGTTCCGCACGGCCACCTTCGCGGCGGCGTATAGGGGCCAGGCGGTATCAACGCCTTCAGCCCGGCGGTCCACGACGCAGGCCAGGGCTGTGACGACGGCACCAGAGGCGGAAAGGGCTTCGGCGCTTTCCAGGGATGACTTTCCGGTGGTGACCACGTCCTCGGCTATGAGTATGCGCGTACCGGGGCCGGCCTCGAAGCCCCGCCTCAGCGTCATTTTGCCCGTGTCGTCCCGTTCGGTGAAAAAGGCGGGCAGGCCGAGCTGGCGCCCCAATTCATAGGCTACCACGATGCCGCCCATGGCAGGCCCCACGACGGCGTCCACCTGGAGCTTTCCGCTGGCGATGTCCGCTTTCAGACGTTGGACCAGCTCGGATAGGGCCAGGGCGGCTCGGTCCGGGTACTGGAGCAGCCGGGCGCACTGGAAGTAGCGGTCCGAATGCCTTCCGGAGGAAAGCAGGAAATGGCCTTCGAGCATGGCTCCCGACTGCCGCAACAGTTCCAAGGTCAGATTGGTATCCATGGGTGCTCCTTATCTGTCGTTTTGATGCTTGGCTGTTCCGACCAAACCGTCGAGTCTGGCCAGCCCGCGCCGGCGCATCCAGGTTTCGATGCCTGTGATGGTTTCCGCCATGGCGCTAGGGCGGGCGAAGGTAACCGAACCCAGCTGGACGGCGGAGGCGCCGGCCAGTATGAACTCCAGGGCGTCCTCGGCGTTCGCGATGCCGCCCATGCCGATGACGGGGATGGCCACCGCGTCTGAGACCTCCCAGACCATGCGCAGGGCGATGGGTTTGATCGCGGGGCCGGAAAGCCCGGCGCTCACGTTGTCAAAAACGGGTTTCATCGTTTTGAGGTCGATGGCTAGGGCCTTGAAGGTGTTCACCAGGCTGAGCGCGTCGGCCCCCGCGTCCTGGCAGGCCCGGGCGACGCCCGCAAGGTCCCCTGCATTGGGCGACAACTTTACGATGAGGGGTTTTGGGGTGCGTGCGCGTACAGCGGCGGTTACTGCGGCGGCGTCGGCGGGGCAGAGCCCGAAAGCCATACCACCGGCCTTTACGTTGGGGCAGGAAATGTTCAGCTCGATCATATCCACCCCCCGTCCGTCTGCAGGATCTTCCGAAAGGAGCGCGGCACCCTCTGCATAATCCTCGATGCGCGAGCCGGACAGATTCGCGATGATCACCGGTCCCAGGCCGAGCAGGCGGGGCAATTCGTTCCGCATGAAGGCCGCGATGCCGGGATTTTCGAGGCCGATGGAGTTCATCAGCCCACTGGCCGTCTCGTGCAGGCGGATTCCCCGGTTGCCCTCGCGCGGCTCCAGGGTCAGACCCTTCGTGCATATGCCGCCCAAGTAGCCAAGGTCCATCAGGTCTTCGTATTCCCGTCCATAGCCGAAGGTCCCCGACGCCGCGATGACCGGATTTGCGAAGCGTACGCCCGCGATGGTTACCGAGAGGTCCGGACTGCTGCTGGGGTCACTCATCTAACAGGAGCTCCTTCGCGTCGAAGACGGGGCCGTCGGCGCAACAGCGGCGGTTGCCGTTTTTCGTGCGAACAGTGCAACCCAGGCAGGCGCCTACCCCACAGGCCATGTGGCGCTCCATGCTGACGAAGCAGGGTGTGCCGGTACGCTCGCAGGCCTGGACGACGGCACGGATCATGGGATCCGGACCGCAGGCGTAGATGGCGCTATAATGGTGGGGTTCCAGAAAATCCGGGATGCGGCCCCGGCAGCCTTCGCACCCGTCCTCGGTGGCCAGTATGAGCGTCCGCGCCCCAAGGCCTTCAATACCGTAGGACCCGGAACGGAACCCGGCGTACAGGTCGAAGGAAGCCGGAGGCAACTGTCGTGCGAGGAAGGCGAGTGGCGCGATGCCCACCCCTCCGCCTACGAGTGCTACCGGTTTCTTGGCGTAGGGGTCGACCGCCGGCCAAAGGTTCCCAAGCGGGCCTATCAGCTCCACTTCCTCGTCGCTTTGCATCCCCGAAAGTTCGATGCTCCCTGTGCCGCGCAGTGCGATGATGAAGCCTAGGACGCCGATACCAGAGCCGGAACCAGTGCTTGTGTCAGGATCAGGGTTATCGCCGTTTTCCGCGCCGGGGCCGGGCTCTGATCCCGGACTCCAGCTGAAAACGCTGATGGGTCTGCCCAGGAACACGCTGGAACGCGCTGGTTTGATCATGAAGAATTGGCCGGGCCGGGGTTCGGGGCCTGTCCAGACTACGGAAAGGCGGAAAATGCCTTCGGCGATGGTCTCGTTGGCCAGGATGAGGCAGGATTCGAAGGCTTTACCGTTCACGTGGCTGTTTTCCCGCTATCAGCACTGGCAGCACGAACTTTTCCCGTCACATCCTGTGTGCAGGCTTCGCGGAGGGCTGACTGCATCTCCACCGTAGCGCTCTGGGCGGCTGAGGCGACCTGATCCAGGCCCTGTTCGGGCTTGTTGGCGGCGTCCGGAAGAGACTGCCAAGCCTTGAGTATGGAGCGGGACGCGTTGACGATGCCGCCGTTTCCGTCGCGCAGAAGGAGGGCTGCGTCCGCAGCGGCCCCTCCCTGGGCGCCATAGCCCGGGATAAGGAAAAAGACCTCGGGCCGACTGGCGCGGATGGCGGCGGCTTCTTCCCGCTCGGTACAACCGACGACGGCTCCCACAGCGCCGTACCCGCGCGCTCCCCGGTACTGCGTTGCCAGCGCCTGGATCTTGTCGCCGACGGCGTCGTAAAGCCGCCCGCCTCCGGCCAATTCGCGGTATTCGAAGTCGCGCATCCCCTTGTTGCTTGTGCGCATCAGCACGAACAGGCCCTTTCCTTTCTTGCCGACGTATTCCAGCCAGGGATCGAGGGAATCCATGCCCATGTAGGGTGAGAGGGTGACAAAATCCGCCTCGAATTCGCCGTCCAGGTGGGCCTTTGCGTAGCGGGCAGCCGTATCGGCTATGTCGCCGCGCTTGATGTCGGCGATAACGGGGAATCCCAGCTTGCGGATATGGCGCAGGGTTTCCGCGTAGGCCCGGAGGCCCTCGATCCCGTGTTCCTCGTAATAGGCGATCTGCACCTTGTAGCAGGCGCAGGCAGAGGATGTGGCCTCGATTATGGCCTTGTTGAAAGCCAGCAGGGCGGCCGCCGGGGACCCCGCCTGGCGCAGGGCTTTTTGCGGAATGTAGTCGAGGGCCGTGTCCAAGCCGACACATACGGGTCCCCGAAGGGCTACGGCGTCGAAAAGCGTATCCATATTCATTTCGTATCCAGCTTGTCGTACACGAACCGGCCCGAGCGGATCGTGGCAAGTACCCGCGCCTTCATGGCGCGACCGGCAAAGGGGGTGTTCTTTCCCCTGGTACACAGGGCAGCGGGGTCAACTGTCCACTTGGTTGCCGTATCCACCAGGACCAGGTCGGCGCGCATTCCGGGTTGCAGGTTGCCCCTGTCGTTCAGGCCGAGGATACGTGCGGGTTGGGCGCTCATCAGGGCGGAAAGGCGCTTCAGGCTGATCAGCCCCGATTCCACCAGTTCCGCATGGCAGACTGCGAAGGCCGTCTCAAGGCCAGAAAAGCCGGGGCTGCCCGATTCCTTGTCGGACCCGGTGTGCGGCGCATGGTCGGTGGCTATCGCGTCCACGGTACCGTCAAGGATCGCATCGCGCAGGGCTTGCCTGTCGTCGTCGCTTCGCAGCGGTGGTGCGACCTTTCCCCCGGTCTGAATGCCCAACACCCGCGCGTCGTCCTCGTTCAGGGCGAGATGGTGGGGCGTAACTTCGCAACTTATGCGTGGGGATCTTTTTGCCTGTCGGACCAGCCCGATGGCTACGCGGGTGGAGACATGGGCTATATGCACGTGGCAATCAGTTTTTTCCGCCAGACCCAAAGCCCTGTCCGTTCCCCTGTCCTCTTCGATCCGGCTGATTTCTGCCGGAGTCGCGACCGTTTCCCGGGCTTCTCGGGCTTCCTCGCCGCCAAAGTCGCAGTGGCAGGAAACCGGCAGGTCAAGCTCCGCCGCCCTGTTCAGGGCTGCCAGGAACACCTTGTCGTCTGCCACATCCAGACCGTCGTCACTCAGCATCCGGACAACGGAGTGTGATGGCGCCTCCTTCAGGTGGGAAGAGTCGATTCCATGCATCTCGCGCGTAAGGGACAGGCAGGGATAGAGGTCGATGAGCCCCAGGCTTTCGGCCCGAATCTTGAGGTTCTCCGCATCGTCCTTGTTGTCCATGATGGGTTTCGTGTTCGCCATGCAGACCACCGTGGTGTAGCCCCCGGCCACCGCGGCCAGGCAGGCAGACTCCAGCGTTTCCTTGGCCGGGTAACCCGGATCCCTGAAATGCGCGTGCAGTTCGATGAAGGCCGGCATCAGGACAAGGTTGGATGCCGGGTAAAGCACCTGAGTGTCGCTGCCAGCCCGCTCCAGCATATGGGTCTCTTCCGGGCTGCCGGGTGGAACCACCGCGCTTATCAGGCCGCCTTCCAGAAAAAGGGAGGCACGTTCGTCCCGCTTGCTGTCCACTATCCGGACATTTCGGATCAGGGTTTTCATCTGAAATCCTCTGTGTTCCTGGGTTCGTCGCAATACTCGCACGAGTAGATGCCGTTCGTCTCGTCGGTCAGGTGGAAAATGTGGGGGACGTATCTCTCGGTGGCCGTGACGCAACGGGGATTCTTGCACACCAGGACGCCTTCGACGCGTTCGGGCAGGCGAAGGCGGATCTTTTCGGTGATCTTTTCATCCTGGATCACGTTCACCGTGATGTTCGGGTCTATCAGACCCAGGATGGTCAGGTCGATGGCTATCTCGTTGTCGATCTTGATGATGTCCTTGCGTCCCATGTGCTTGGACCCCGCGTTCACCACGAAGGCCACCGTATAGGGCGCCTTGTCCAGGCCCAGCCAGTTGAACACCCGCATGCCCTGCCCGGCTTTGATGTGGTCGATTACGATCCCGTTCTTTATCTTGGCTATGTTGAGCATCAGGCGGCTCCCATCAATGACGCCAGCAGCGCCATGCGCACGTACATACCCATCTTGGCTTGCCTGAAGTACGCCGCCCGCGGGTCCTTGTCCACTTCCATGTGGATCTCGTTCACCCTGGGAAGCGGATGCAGGACGATCATGTCCTTCTTGGCAAGCTGCATCTTGGCCGTGTCCAGTATATAGCTGTCCTTGAGCCGCACGTAATCCTCCTCGTTGAAAAAGCGTTCCTTTTGCACCCTGGTCATGTAGAGCACGTCCAGCTCGCCTATCACTTTTTCAAGCCGTTCAGCCTCCCGGTATTCGATGCCTTCCTTGGCCAGTACGTTGTGGGTTATGTACTCAGGCACCTGGAGTTCCTTGGGTGATATGAAGACGAGCTTGTTGCCCGGGTAGCGTGCCAGGCCTTTCGCCAGGGAGTGGACGGTCCGGCCGAACTTCAGGTCTCCACAGAAGCCCACCGTCAGACCCGAGTAGCGCCCCTTGAGCGAGCGGATGGTAAGCAGGTCGGTGAGGGTCTGCGTGGGGTGATGATGACCGCCATCGCCTGCGTTGATCACCGGGACGTCCGAAAAGCGCGAGGCCAGCAGGGCAGCCCCTTCCTTGGGGTTGCGCATGACGATGGCGTCGGAATAGCAGGCGACGGTCCGGATCGTATCCGCCAGGCTCTCACCCTTGGCAGCCGAACTCGAACTTGGCTCAGCAAACCCCAGGCAGGCACCCCCCAGCCGCAGCATGGCTGCCTCGAAGCTCAGCCTGGTCCGCGTGCTGGGTTCGAAAAAGAGGGTGGCCAGCACCTTGCCCCTGCAACTATCCTTCCAATCCCCGGGCTTCGCGATGACCCGCTCCGCCAGGGCGAACAGGATTTCCATTTCTTCCACGCTGAAGTCGCGGGGTTCCACCAAGTGCCTGCCTGCCAGTTTTCCTTCGGACATCTTCCCTCCCTAAAAAAAAAGCCACCCGAAGTGGGTGGCTAAAAAATACAAATAGTATCGATGACAGCCGAATCTGGCCGTGTGGACAACCCGGCCCCGGAAAGCCGATCTCGTTCTTTCGTACGGTGCTTCAATCCCCGGTTCCTCCACGCAAAGGTTCGTATCGGGAGGGATGATATACCAAATGGCAACAGGGTTCAAGGGGTGTTTTTTTGTTCCGAACCTTCAGTAGCCGATCCTTTCTCCGGCACACAGGCTGGGTCGTCGCACCCTCAGGCTCAGCCCCTCTCCTTCTCTCAATCCATACCCTAGCTCTGGACGAGTTAGTAGGTACCGATACCCAAGGCCGCTGCTATTTTCCGACGGCTTGATGGACGAAGCTTGGCGGAGTTTTCCAGTTTGGAAAATGCGGCTTGGGAGATTCCCAATCGGGTCCCTCAATCAGCGTGAAGGTTTTTTAGTATTTTCCGGGCAAGGAGTTCCTTAATCTCCCCATGTCGGGGAATCGCCTCGACGATTCCCGTTCCTGGATTGATCCACAGCGAATGCGCAGCTCCCTCACGTTTGAGATAGCATCCTGCCATTCGCAGTTTGCGTTCGAGATCCAGACGCTTCATCCTACGAGAAGGGTGCTTCGTATCGCGGTTGGGGGGAGGCCACGTGTCATGTCTTCCCGGCGGTCATCGAGGATGAGTTCGAGTGCTTCCCGAAGGTTTTCGCGCGCTTCCTCAACAGTCTCGCCCTGCCCATTCGCACCTTGAATCTCGGGGCAGAAGGCCCAGTACCCGCCTTCCGGCGCTTCTTCAATTATTGCGGTAAACTCGCCTGTCATATAGCCTCCATCGTTAGTATACGGTGGAAATGTACTAGCGTCAAAACTCGTGCACACTATAAGCGACTGTCTGCCATCTTCAACTGACTATGACGGTTACTTATTTTCATCAGGAATGGCGGGGTATGCTTAATGAAGTATACTTGTAGTTGAGGAGCACATACCATGGCGGAACGAATAGTGGCTAAGGTCATACACGGAACGGAGACGCGGGATGGGGCGGGTGTACGGCTGCGGCGGATCTTTGCCAACCGGGATACCAGTCTGCTCGATCCTTTTTTGCTGTTTGATGTGTTCGGGTCTGACAATCCGTCGGACTATCTGGCCGGTTTTCCCATGCACCCCCACAGGGGTATGGAGACGGTAACCTTCATGCTGGAGGGTACGGTGCGGCACAAGGATTCCCTGGGTAATTCCGGGGAGATAGGGGCGGGGGACCTGCAGTGGATGTCCGCAGGATCGGGCATTATACACGAGGAGATGCCGCAGAAGTCGCCGAAGGGCGTGCGCGGCTTCCAGCTGTGGGTAAACTTGCCCAAAGCCGAAAAGATGCGCGATCCGGCCTACCGGGACGCTCCCAAGTCGGCCATCCCGGCAGTGGCGGTTCCCGGTGGTGAAGTGAGGCCCATCGCGGGTAGTTTCAACGGCGTTACCGGACCCCTTACGGGGATAGCCCGGGATCCGGCCTACTTCGATGTGTGTCTGGATGGGGGCGCGACGGTCACCCTCCCGACACCTCAGACCCAAACCGCTTTCGCCTACGTGTACGAAGGAAGTCTGGGCGTGGGGGAGGATTCCACAATCCACGAGACAGGCTCCTGCCTTATCTTCAGCCCCGGATCTTCCGTTCGGCTTCGCTCCGGCTCGGCCGCCTGCCGTTTCGTATTCGCCCGGGCCGAACCGCTTAAGGAGCCGGTTGCCTGGGGTGGTCCCATCGTCATGAACACCCAGGCG
>CAXNJE010000079.1:0-14190 GCA_964202565.1 Breznakiellaceae bacterium
GGCCTTGCCCGGTTTCGTCTGGCAAGTGCCCGAACCAAAGAGGAAAGACAGAGCCTGAGCGACCCTCAAAATAGCCAACGATTCGAGTCTTGTTGACGCGGCATCCGCCGATCCTGTCTTTTTGGCTTTCCTCCAGACGGATCTGCGGCCGTAATAAGTAAAAGGCTCCCCACGCATTTCGCGCAGGGAGCCCGCTTCATGGATAGCGGCGGATACTTATTTCAGGTAGTTGGCAACGTTGGACTTGTCCACGGGCAGGTAGGGGATGAAGATGATCTTCTCGACCTTCTGGCCCATGGCGATCTGCTGGGCGACTTCCACGGCTTTCTTGCCCTGGCCGGCGGCGTCCTGGAACACGGTGCCGGAGAGGCGGCCTTCCTGGACAGCCACGCAGGCGTCGGCGGTGGCGTCGATGCCGAATACAAGGACCTTACCGGCGAGTCCGGCTTTCTCTACTGCCATCAGGGCGCCCATCGCCATGTTGTCGTTCTGGGCGGCGACGATGTCGAACTTCTGGCCGGACTGCAGCCAGTTCTCCATCAGCTGGAGGCCCTGGTCGCGCTGCCAGTTGGCGGTCTGCTCGACGACGACTTTATAGTCCTTGCCGGCAAAGGCGTCCATCAGGCCTTTCTTGCGGCCGATCTGGGCGTCATGTCCGATGGGTCCCATCATGAGGGCTACGTTGCCCTTTCCGCCTGTGGCCTTGACGATCATCTCGCCCTGGATCTTGCCGGACTCGGGAGCGTCGGAACCAACGTAGGTTACAGCCTTTTCCTGGTTCTTGACGATGGAGACCAGGGTGAAGATCGGAACTCCGGCCTTGACTGCGGCGTCGATGGCGGGGGCGCAACCCTCAAGGGACATGGGGTTGATGATGATGACGTCGTACTCCTGGGCGATGAGGCTTTCAACCTGGGCGATCTGCTTCTCGGCCTTGCCTTCGCCGTCGAGTATGGTAAGTTCGACGCCGAGTTCCTTGGCGCGGGCTTCCATGGCGTTGGTCACGAGGCGGATGTAGCTGTCGTTAAGCCATTGCATGCTGGCGCCGACGCGGATGGCTTTCGCCTTTCCGGCGGGGGCGGCTTCCTTGCCTCCGGCCGCGAAAACGGTTCCGACGAGAGCCGCCGACAGCGCGGCGACGAGCAGGATCTTCTTCATAGGGTACTCCTTTATATGACATGAGGATCGCACGAATCCTCCGACTCCCTGTTTTTCGCGGTCTTACTCGCCGCGCTTGCTGCGCATGTCTATGAACACAGCAATGATGATGATCAGTCCCTTCACGATCTGCTGGTAGTAGGATGCGACGTTGAGCATGTCCAGGCCGTTCGAGATGACCTGGATGATGAGCGCACCGATGATGGTTCCCGAAAGCACGCCGATGCCGCCCGTGGTGCTGGTGCCGCCGATGACAGCCGCCGCGATGGCGTCCAGCTCGTAGCCGGACCCGGCAATGGGAGAGCCCACCACGGTACGCGACGCCAGCAGCAGGCCGCCGAAACCGGAGAGCGCTCCGGCAAGGCCGTAGATGCCGATCTTGACCGCCTTGACGTTGACGCCCGACGCGTGGGCAGAAAGCTCATTGCCCCCAACCGCATAGGCGCGCCGCCCGAAGCGCATCTTGGTCATTACGAAATTGAGTACCAGGAAGCAAAGGGCAAACAGCACGATGAGTATGGGTATGCCGAACAGGTCGCCACCGGCGATATTCACAAAGCCGGGAGACAGGTCGATTACCTGCATGCCGCCGCAAGCGAGCATGGCCAGACCCTTGCCGATGGAGAGGGTGCCCAGCGTGACGATGAAGGGAGGCACCCCGCCCACTGCGGTGACAAAGCCGTTGAACATGCCGAACAGCATGCCGGTCATGACGGCGACGACGATGGGCACAAAAACCGGGTACTGCCCCGGATGCCCGAAGTGGGCCGCCATGACCCCCGCCACCGCGACCACAGCCCCGGGGGACAGGTCCAGGCCGCCGGAAATGAGGACCACGGTGGACCCCAACGCGATGATGCCGATGATGGATACCTGGTTCAGGATGTTCAGGACGTTCTTCACCCGCAGGAAATATGGAGACAGCGTCGACATGATGACGCAGAGTACGACGAAGGCGATATAGATGCCGAACTTGGACAGGATCATGCCGGCCAGTTCGCGCGGCGGATTTTTTAGCGTAGTTCCTTTCATTGTATGTTTCCTCCGGCGTGCCCCGTGGCCAGCCGCATGATTGCTTCTTGGGATAGGTCAGCCCGGTCCAGGCAACCAAAGGCCCTACCCTCGTGCATGACGAGCACGCGGTCGGCCATGCCCATGACCTCCGGCAGTTCCGAGGAGATCATCACCACAGCCATGCCCTTTTCCGCGAAGTCCACGATGAGCTTGTGGATTTCCGCCTTCGCGCCCACGTCTATGCCGCGGGTGGGTTCGTCCAGGATGAGCACCTTGGGCGAATTGAGCAGCCACTTGGCGATGACGACCTTCTGCTGGTTTCCGCCGGAGAGGAACATGGTCTTGCGGTTGCGGTCAGGGGTCCTGATGCGCAATTTTTCGATCTGGCCGTCCACGAGCTCGCATTCCTTTCGCTTCTGCATGACGCCGAAACGGGACAGGCGCTTGAGTTGCAGGATGGTCATGTTCTCCTTGACGCTGCCCTTCAGGTTCAAACCGATCTTCTTGCGGTCCTCCGAGACCAAGGAGATACCTTCGCGAATCGAGTCGCGGGGCGAGGAGATCACCACCTGTTTTCCATCCACGCTGATGGTGCCCGTTTCCGCTTTCCTCAAGCCCGCTATGGTTTCCACCACCTCGGTACGGCCCGCGCCCATCAGCCCCGCGATGCCAAAAATCTCGCCTGAGCGGACAGAGAAATCAATATCCGCGAAGACACCCTTGATTCCCAACCCGCGCACTGACAGGACCTCGGCGCCGATGGGCACTACCCTCTTGGGGAAGACGTCGGTGATCTCGCGGCCCACCATCAGGGAGATAAGCTCGTTACGGTCCAGTCCGGAAGCGTTCCTGGTGGCTACCTTCGTGCCATCCCGCAGTACGGTGATGCGGTCGCCTATGCGGAAGATCTCGTTCAGCTTGTGGGAGATGTAGACTATGCCCGTTCCGGCTTCCTTGAGTTTCAGGATCACCTTGAACAGGTTCTCGACCTCTTCCTCGGTGATGGCCGAGGTGGGTTCGTCCATGATGATGACCCGGGGCTCGTACGAAAGGGCCTTGGAGATTTCGACCATCTGCATTTCGGCAACGCTGAGCTTGCGCATGGGCGTCGCGGGGTCTATGTCGGAGTCCAGCATCTTCAGCAGTTCCCGGGTCCTTCGGGCCATTTCCTTCTTGTGGATCAGCCCCAGGCGCAATGGTTCCCTGCCGATGAAAATATTCTCCGCCACGCTCATGTCCGGGATGGGGGTAAGTTCCTGGTGGATCATCGCGACGCCGTTGCGGATGGCCTCCCGGGGGGACGCGAAATCGAGGGTCCTGCCGTCCAGCGTGATGGAGCCGCCATCCTTGCGGTACAGGCCGGCGAGTATCTTCATCAGCGTGGATTTGCCCGCGCCGTTCTCGCCGATCAGCACGTGCACCTCGCCCCGTTTCAGGCCGAAGGACACATCGTTCAGGGCGACGACACCGGGAAAGCTTTTATTGATGCCCTCCATACGGAGGAACTCGTCGGGCTTCTCTTCCATGCTGCGTCCTCAGCCCAGGCGGGCGATCTCTTCCCGTGCCAGTTCTACCCAACGGGTCGCATTGCGTGCCTTGCCGCCCAGGGTGTGGTTGTCCTTCATGATGATCTCGACTATGCCGCCCTTGGTGTCGGCAAGGTCGGCCCGCAATTGGGAACGCACCAGCGTTTCGTCCATGCTTGTCTGGGCGAGCGGAGTGGGGCTGGCCTTGATCGATATGATGTAGTCCTTCCCCAACTGTTCCCGAACCCGACTGCGGACCGCCCAGGGGGAAGCCGAGACACGGCGCAGCCGCGGAATGGTTTTAACCGAATCCCAGCGCACGTCGATGGGTTCGCAGCAGCCGTAGCAGTTCAGGCCAAAGCGTTCCAGGATGGGTATCTGGTAGGGCAGGATGAACTCGGCGAACATGTCCGGCGCGACACCCACGGTCTCCTGGCTTTCGGCGAAGCCCCACATGTCCATGGTCCGCACCTGGGCGGGCTCAAAACCGGGGGCGGGCAACTTGTCGGTCCAGCCGAAACCGCCGGACCCCACGTAGGTGCCTTCGGTGTTCAGGGCGAGCAGGCCCTGGGCCTGCAGGTAATCGAGTTTGGCCAGGGTACCGTCGCGCATGAAGCCCATGGCCCGGTGGATCCAGTCCGGATTGTCGTACAGGTCCAGCATGAAGTTTTCCAGGCCCCGCATGTTGATGAAGTCCCAGGTCATGCCGAGGGTCCACCACCAGATGCCGCGAAGCCGGACCTTCAGCAGGTCGCCAAAAATATCGCTCGCCGCATCGACACAGCGCGCGGTCGCCACCTTGTCCACGTGTATTTCGGGAAAGCGCATGCCTGGAAAATCCCGCTCCCAATCCTTGATGGGCGGTTCCCAGGTATACGACCCGCCGTCGGTACCACCGATCTTCCTTTCCTTGAGGCCCCAGCCGCTGTCCGTATAATTATAGGGCACATCGAAATAGGGCTCGATGACCTTGTCGTCCTTCATGTCCAGGGCCCAGAAGATTTCCTTGCGCAGGTGCATTTCCCAAACCCGGGCCAGGGGATCGGAGCACTCCAGGTCTTTTTGGTGGATTATCTCGTTCCAGCCATTTTCAGGATCGCAGAACAAAAGGGGTTCGTCGCTGAGCAGGTCGTTGTGGGCGGTCCAGGCTCTCTTCTTTCGTTCCTCGTCGGGGCGGACAGCCAGCTCGGCTACCTTGCCGGCCAGACGGCGAAGGACGACGCGCTCATTCGCGGAAAAGGCAAAATCAGTCTCTATGCCCCGGGTGCTGCTCAATCCAGCGGCTGTCTGCTCGGTCGAAGGGTCCGTCTTGCCTGTTTCCGCGTGTGCCATTGATCATTCCTTGTCACAATTAACGATTCTTGAAAGAATCTTACAATAGGACATTTGGTTTGTCAACTAAAATAACAAACAGAGCGAACAAACACCTCATTCGCCCCAAAGCTCGTTGCGTTTGAAGTAATCGGCGATCAGATACCCTGTCGCGCCGATGAGGCAGGCATCCGCACCCAGGGCCGAATATTCGACTATCAGGTCCTTGCGGACGTTGGGAAGGGCAAGATGGGCCAGACGGGACCGCAGGCAGGACATGAAGAACTCGCCCGCTTCGGCATAGATCCCCTGGAAAACGATGATCTGGGGGTCCACCACCAGGATGAGGTTCGCGATACCCCTGGCAAACCAGGCAGCTGTTTCATCCAGGCAGGACCGGGCTTTGGAATCGCCCCTCTCGGCGGCCTTGAAAATATACCTCAAATCCGGTTGGGTCTTTGCCGGGAGCGGATTCCCCGAAGCGAGATAGCGCGAAACCACCCTGCCGGACGAGACGAGCACCTCGAAACAGCCCCGGGAACCGCAGGCGCAGGGTTGCGTATCGTAGGGGTCCAGCGGCATGTGGCCAATCTCGCCCGCAAGTCGATGGGTACCACGCTGTATGACGCCGTCCCCGATAATGCCCGCCACCAAGCCCTCGCCGCCTTCGATGACTACGACGTTCCGATAACCCTTGGCCACCCCGGACACGTGTTCCGCGAACACCTGGAAGCGGATTTGGTTGTCCACCAGAATGACGGTTTCCAGGCCCAGGGCCTCGGTTATAAGCCGTTTGAGCTCCACGTTCTCTCCCCAGGAAGGGAAATGGGGCGAATAGAGGGAAGATCCTTTTTCGATATCAGTGATGCCGTGGGCGCCCACCGCGACGCCGATCAGGGCTTCGGGGCGCAAGCCATTTTCCACGAGCAAGGCCCGGGTTGATTTCGCGATGGCCCCGACGACGAAGTCCAGCGCCTCATTCTCGCGTATGTCCTGGTTTTTCCGGTCGATGATGGTCCCGCTCAGGTCTGCCAGGGCAACGCTTATCCGTGTGGGTGCGATATGCACTCCCATCGCGTAGGCCCGCTCGGCGTTGAAGCGGAACAATTCCGGCCGCTTGCCGCCCTCGTCGGAGGATTCGCCCTTACCGGCGGACACGATGAAACGCTTTTCCAGCAGGGTGGCGATGATCTTGGAGACCGTCGTCTTGCTCAGCCCGATGCGCTCCGACAATTCGGGCATGGTGATGGATTCCATCGAGCGCACGATGGATAAAATGAGCCGCCTGTTCTTGTCCTGCAGCGATTTTGGTTTGACGCCGAATTTGTTTTCCACTCGTTTCCTCGTGAGCCTACTATAAAGGAGGATGCAAAACGGGCGCAAGGGTAATTGCGCATACCCGAGCAAGGTTTGGGAGATCGCATATCTTTCTTCTCTACTTTTCCATTTTTCATATCGTCTTGACTTTATCGATATAAATATATACAATTACTCATACCCAAAGAGACTTTCTCAATTGAAAAAGGAGTATCCCATGTCGGACATCATAAGGATCGTCGTCTGTTCGGGAACAGCCTGCTCTGTCATGGGAGGCTCGGAACTCCTCCTTCTGGACGACCACTTCCCCGCCCGCTGGAAGGACAAGGTTTCGATGGAGGGCTCACCCTGCCTGGGTTTCTGCAAGGACAAAAAATACGCGAAGGCGCCCTACGCGAAAGTTGACGACGAGGTGCTCGCCTCCGCGACCTTGCCTTCGGTACTGGCGATGGTTGCGGAGAAACTGGGAGAACGCTGATGCACTACAACAACAACGCATCGCAGGTAAAACGTGAGCTGCTCATCAAAATGATCAGACTCATGATCGACGGTAAGCTCGAACAGGGCATCGACAGGATACCCTTCGAGATGACTTCGAACGGCAGAAATCCCATCCGCTGCTGCGTGCATCACGACCGCGAAATATTAAGGACACGGCTCCTGGCCAGTTTGGGATTTTCGGTGGAGGGTTACCAGGACAACGGTACGACGCTCGCTTCCTTCGCGCTCAAGGCGCTCCAACGGGATTGCATAGAGGCACCCATGCCCACTGTCCTGGACGAGGCCTGCAATGCTTGCATATCAAGCCAGTTTCTGGTGACCATCGCTTGCCAGGGTTGCCTCGCCCGCCCCTGTGTCCTGAACTGCCCAAAGAAAGCCGTATCCATGCTTGGCGGGCACGCCGTCATCGACAAGGACAGGTGTGCCAACTGCGGCATCTGCCTGCAGGTCTGCCCCTACCACGCGATCGTCAAGATCCCCATACCCTGCGAGGAAGCCTGCCCTGTGGGCGCCATATCCAAGGACAGTCACGGCAAGGAACGCATCGACTACGACAAGTGTGTATTCTGCGGCAATTGCATGCGCGAGTGTCCCTTTGGAGCCGTGATGGACAAATCGCAGATCATCGACGTACTCAAGGCAAAAAAGGCAGGAAAGAAATTGTCTGCCCTATTCGCGCCTGCCGTGGCAGGCCAGTTCCGCGCCCCCATCGGCAAGTTGGTATCGGCGCTGGAGAAGGCCGGCTTCGACGCCGTGTACGAGGTGGCGCTGGGTGCCGATATCACCGCAGGGAAAGAGGCCCATGAATTTACCGAACGCATGAAAAAGGGCGAACCCTTCATGACCACAAGCTGTTGCACCGCATATGTGGAAACCGTGAGGAAGCACCTGCCCGTCCTGGCGGAGCGCGTCTCCGGAACGCGCACGCCCATGCATTATACCGCTGAAATTTCGGCCCGTGAGAAACCCGACCACCTACGGGTGTTCATCGGAACCTGCCTGGCCAAGCGCAAGGAAGGACTGGACGATCCGCTTGTGGACTACGTGCTCTCCGCGGAAGAACTGGGCGCTCTTTTCGTCGCCATGGATATCGAGGTGGCAGACTTGGAAGAACGAGTCCTGTTGCGGCCGGCGAGGGCGGGCGGCCGCAGCTTCGCCTGGGTCGGCGGCGTGTCCGGCGCGGTCAAGACCTGGCTCGTTCCCGGTACCGATTTCCGGCCGGAAACAGTCGATGGCCTCGCGAGGGACTCCATGAAAACCCTCAAGGCCTGGGCTGAAGGCAAGCATGCGGGAAATTTTCTGGAAGTGAGAGCCTGCCGGGGAGGCTGCGTCGCCGGTCCCTCGGTAATAGCAAATCCCAAGGTAGCCGCCATCCAGCTGAAAAAAGCCGCGGAGGCGGGTGTCGGGTGAGGAACGGTCAATAGTAGGGTAGATACAGCCTGGATCCGTTCCCATGCTGCAGCTACTCTTCATTGCTTTATATAAAAGTATGGTTATAATACCGACAATATATAAATCACTTCCAATGCGATTCCATCGAGGTGGAAATGTCCGATAGCACGAAGAAAATCAAACTACTTGTCGAGGATGAGGCGATAATCGCCTTGCCCGAAAAGCAGGCTTTGGAAAAAGCCGACGACTCGGTCCAAATAGTGAATTCTGGAGAGCAAGACCTGGAAGCGGTTTACGCATCCTCCTGCATTGAGGAAGCCCTTAGAGAAAGTGAGGAAAAATACCGCTTTTTGGTTGAGCATAATCACGATATAATCTATACGCTCGCCGCCGACGGTACCTTGCTTTTCGTTTCACCCGCATGGACGACCTTGCTTGGTTATGCCGTGGATCAGGTGGTTGGGGAATCATTCCAGAAATTTATCCATCCCGATGATGTCGCGGACTGTCTGGTCTGGCTTGAAAATGTAATCAAGACGGGGAAACGGCAGGAAGGGATAGAATACCGCGTAAGGCATCTTGATGGTTCATGGTTTTGGCATACCTCCAGTGCGGTCCCGTTGAGGGATGAATCCGGAAAGGTAATCGGATTCGAGGGAACAGCAAGGGATATTACCGAGAACAAGCTGACGAAACAGTCACTTAATCAAATTCGGGAAAACTACGAAACCTTCTTCAACTCGATAGACGAATTCCTCTTTGTACTTGATGAGCAGGGGAATATAATCCATGCCAATAAAACGGTTTTTGAACGACTGGGTTATTCCGCGAATGAGCTTTATGGGCACTCGGTCCTTCTGGTTCATCCGAGTGAACGCCGAAAGGAAGCCGGAGACATCGTCGGCCAGATGCTCAATGGCACGACAGAGTTCTGTCCGGTTCCCGTCATTACCAAAGCGGGCATGCAAATTCCGGTTGAAACAAGAATTACCCATGGTATCTGGGATGGGAAACCGGTGATTTTCGGCGTTACCAAAGATATTTCGAAGGTACGATTATCGGAAGAGAAATTTTCCAAGGTGTTCCAGCTAAACCCCTCCGCGTGCGGCTTGAGCAGTCTTGAAAACCGGAAGTATGTAGAAGTCAATGATGCCTTTTATTCATTGCTGGGTTTTGATAAGGATGAGGTAATAGGCAATACCGCAGTAGATTTGGGGATACTGTCCGCTGACAAGATCGCTGTCATAATTCAAAATGCCGATGAGAATGGAAATGTGAAAAATGTAGAAACCGAATTGAAAACAAAGAGGGGCGATATCAAACATGTCCTCTTGTCTTCTGAAAATATTCATGTGCAGGATAAAAAATACCGTTTTACCGTAGTCCACGATATAACCGAACGAAAGGCAGCCGAAGATAAGGTCAGAGCACTCCTTGCAGAAAAGGAACTTATCCTTAAGGAAGTCCACCACCGTATAAAAAACAATCTGAACACCGCAAGCAGCCTTCTTTCCCTCCAGGCTGGAACCCTGTCGGAACCTTCAGCCATTACCGCGCTGAAAGATGCGGGGCATAGAATCCAAAGCATGTCCGTACTCTACGATCAACTCTACCGGTCGGCCAACTTTACCGAAATATCCCTCGCATCCTATTTGCCAAGAATGGTCGACGATACCATTTCGAATTTCCCCAACAGCACGATCGTAACAATCGAAAAACACTTTGACAACTTCATGCTGGATGCAAAACGCATCCAGACTTTGGGAATCATTATTAATGAACTGCTGACCAATACCATGAAGTATGCATTCGAAGGTAGGACAAGCGGTCTTGTTTCCGTAGGCGCCAAAGAATTGGAGGGGAACATAACCGTAACCGTGGAGGATGATGGAATTGGATTGCCTGAAACAGTGAGCTTTGACAATAACTCAGGTTTCGGACTTCAACTTGTCCAGGCACTGACTGAACAGTTGGATGGAAGAATCCATATTGAAAGATTGAACGGGACTAAAATCGTCATCGAGTTCAGGCTGTAGTGAGGCGGGTATAATCCCGCCTCTCAGCTTAGTACCCTAAACCTTACTTTTTGAAGGGCCTTCCCTTCTTTTGGGCAGGAGCCTCGCCGGCCTTTTTGGCAGGCGCAGCCGCTTTGGGTGCGGCTGCAGGCTTTCCTTTCTTGACGGAGGCGATGGGGTCGAGGGATGAGGACGACGCGGCAGAGGGTGCGGCAACCGCAGCCGCTTGCTTTGCCTTGGGAGCCGGTTTTGACGCAACCTTTGAAACCGCAACTTTTGAAACCACTGCAGGTGCAGCAGCCTTGGACGCGGACTCGGCTTTCTGAGCCGCAACTACCAGCACCGCCAGGTCGGCGATCTCGGCGTTGAATTTCTGCGCCTTTACCTGAAGGGCTTCGATCTTCTTGGAAATCTTGATCAGCGCATCTGCTTGCTTGGCCATCTGGACACCTCGTTTAGATTGGATACTATCAATAGTACCCTAGTTAGGCGATGACATCAAGCATTTAATCTGCAAACACTTCCGCAAGTGGAACCGACAAGTCCGGAAATAGCACGGAGCCGACGATGGCTTCCTCCGGACGCTCCCCGGAAAGATCGAAAACCCGTCCTTCATCGAATAAGCCATCTTTGTTTTTGGCGTATACCTGAATGGCCTGTTCGCCGGGAAAGACAATCCAGTATTCCTTCACGTCTGTTCTTTCGTACAGGTCGTATTTTTCCTTGATGTCCTTTTTCGAGGTATACGGCGAGATGATTTCCACCACCAGGTCCGGAGCGCCCACACAGCCTTTTCTGTTTATTTTGGTTTTGTCGCAGATGACCAGGATATCCGGTTGCACCACCGTGGTGGAATTTTGCCAATCATCCTCATCCTTGTCTGGCAGGATTACATCCAAGGGGGCGGATAGAACCTTGCACTGTTTCCCGCGAAAATAAGTAAAAAAAGTACCGAATAATACTGCGCTGATAGCCTGATGATTATACGACGGTGCCGCGCACATATCCCACGCCACACCGTCGATGAGTTCCCAGCGCTCGTCAGCCGGCCAGGATGCATAATCCCGATACGTGAAAGGAACAATGTTTCTTTTGACAATTACCGCCACGCCCATACCTCCAGTATACCAACAGTACGGGAGAAATGCGCGTGGTGCTTCCATAAACGTGCAAAAATAATGAAAATCGGCCTATACTCATGCCAATATGTTAAATCCAGCGGAAATAAAGAAACGGGCCATAGAGTTCGAGCAAGACCATGCAGGCGATGCGGACGAAAAGAGCCAGGCGCAGAATTTTTGGCGTGACTTCTTCGCGATATGGGGACTGACCCCGCAGCGCATCGGCGTGTTCGAGAGCAGGGCCCGCACCCTGAAGGGGACGGTGGGCTTCATCGATTTTTTCTGGCCGGGAACCCTGCTGGTGGAGCACAAGAGCCGGGGCAAGGATCTGGACGCGGCGCTGAGGCAGGCTTTGGATTATTGCTCCACCGGCGCGCTCAAGGAGACCGAGCTTCCCCGCTATATCGTGGTTTCAGACTTCGCCCGCATACGCATTGTCGAACTGGGCGTTGCCACCACGGTTGACGGCGGAGAAAACGGAAGCTATGCCGAGTTCCCCCTGGAAAGGCTCCACGAGAACCTGCACCGCTTCAACTTTATCCTGGGCTTTGAACAGCGGAGCTACCGCGACGAGGACCCGGTGAATATCGCGGCGGCGGAGCTTATGGGCGCCCTGCACGACGAGCTCAAGACGAACGGCTACGAAGGCCACGAGCTGGAACTCTTTCTGGTGCGCCTCATGTTCCTCTTTTTTGCCGACGATACGGGCATCTTCCCCAAGGACCAGTTCGCCTATTTGATGGAACACCGCACCAGGGAGGATGGGAGTGACCTTGGCCCGACCCTCTCGCAGGTTTTCCAGGTACTGAACACACCGAACGACAGACGGATGAAGAACCTGGACGCGGAACTATCCGTGTTGCCCTACGTGAATGGTGGCCTTTTTTCCGAACAGCTTTCCGTACCCTCCTTCGACCTGGCCATGCGCAGGATTTTCCTGCACTGCTGCCTGTTCAATTGGAGCCGCGTATCGCCGGCCATCTTTGGCAGCCTGTTCCAATCCGTCATGGACGCCAAGGAACGGCGCAACCTGGGTGCCCACTACACGAGCGAGAAGAACATACTCAAGACCGTCCACGGACTCTTCCTGGACGACTTGCAGGAGGAGCTCCAAAAGTCAAAAGGCAATGCAGGCAGGCTTCGCGCGCTACTGTCCCGCATCGCAGGCCTGAAGCTTCTGGACCCAGCGTGCGGCTGCGGCAACTTCCTTATCCTGGCCTACCGCGAGCTGCGCCTGCTGGAAATTGAAATCCACAAGGAAATCCAGCGCCTGGAAAAGCACAAATACCTGGACCTGCAACTGTACCGCGGCATTGATGTGGACGCGATGTGCGGCATCGAGATTGAGGAATTCCCCTCCCAGATAGCCCGCACCGCCCTTTGGATCATGGACCACCTGATGAACGTCCGCCTTTCCGAAGAGTTTGGCGAGTACATAGTCCGCCTACCCCTTGTAGCCACCCCCCACATAGTCCAAGCCAACGCCCTGCGCATGGACTGGCGCGAACTCGTCAAGCCCGAGGAGCTGAGCTACATTCTGGGGAATCCTCCGTTTGTGGGGAAAAAGGAACAATTAAAAGAACAAAAAATCGACCTAACTCAAGTATTTTCTGGTCATGAAGGAAGTGGAATACTCGACTACGTTACATGTTGGTACATAAAGGCAGCCCAATACATTCAAGACTCGAATATTCGCTGTGCTTTTGTTTCAACGAATTCCATTACACAAGGTGAACAAGTCGGGATTCTGTGGTCGATCCTATTCTTGCATTATCGGGTGAAAATACAATTCGCCCATCGAACATTTAAATGGTCCAATGAGGCAAAAGGAAATGCCGCTGTCCATTGCGTGATAATAGGGTTCGGGATGGACACTCCGCCCTCAAAGTACATTTCTGAATACGAAAATCCAACAGCAGAACCAAAACGAATACTAGTCAAGAACATAAATCCTTATCTTACAAGTGGTAAAGATTTCTTTCTTCCGAAACGATCAGAACCAATCTGCCCGGTGAGCAAAATTAACAAGGGCTCCGAAGCCACTGATTGGGGACACCTTTTCTTGTCAAAAGAAGAACGATTGCAAATGATCTGTGAATACCCCCAGACAGAAGGATGGATTCGAAGGGTGATGGGTGGTGACGAGTTGATAAATAACCTGGAGCAATTCTGCCTCTGGCTCATTGATGTGAACCCGCAGGAATTGAGAAGAGTGCCTCCAGTACTTCAACGAATTGAGCAAGTCCGAAAGGAAAGGCTTCGGAGTGGCAAGGAAAGAACGAGGGAATGGGCGGATTCTCCAGCATTTTTTACGGAGAACCGACAACCAAAAAGTGGATATCTGGCAATTCCAAAGGTGTCGTCGGAACGACGCATGTTCATCCCAATCGGTTACTTAAAACCGGATGTGATAGCAACGGGAAGTTTACAGATTATTCCTGACGCCACCTTATTTGAATTTGGAATACTTTCTTCGACCATGCACAATTCTTGGATGCGACAGGTCTGCGGACGGATGAAAAGTGACTATCAATATTCCAATTCAATCGTCTACAACAACTTTCCCTGGCCGATGTTGGACGGAGCCGGGCCGGGGTCCGGGGGCGAAGCCACCGGAGAGGGGGTAGCGGAGGCAATTGCCGGAGCGAGGGGGAGACTTCCCCCCTTGAGCCTGAAACAGACTGTGGAGACCTGCGCCCAGGCGGTGCTAGATGCGCGCGCCAGGTTCCCGGATTCTTCCCTGGCCGATTTGTACGATCCGCTGTCCATGCCGCCGGCCCTTGTGAAGGCCCATAGGGATTTGGACGCGGCGGTGGACAAGTGCTACCGCAAGGA
>CAXNJE010000080.1:0-13742 GCA_964202565.1 Breznakiellaceae bacterium
GACGAAGGTGAGCGCCACAAACGCCGAAAGAGGCAGGATTATACAAATGGCCAGGGCGAGCCAGACCGAAGCACGGACGGGAAGCCCTGAACCCAAAATCAGGGGCAGGCCGATGCTCAGGTATACGAATAAGGCCACAACCGTGCCCAGGAGAGCCCGACCGTGGCGGGAACCCACAGCAAGGCTTCCAAGGCCTCCTGGTCTTGCACTCGGAAGGATGCAGGGGATGAGGGCCGCCGCGAGCCTGCCTGTAAGGGGATAGGCGAAAAAGGCGAAAATGAAAGCCAAGTTAAGCTGCAGGGTTTCAGCGCCGGGTAAGGAACTACCGCTGGAAACAGCCCCGGCAACGGCGGTGCCAACTATCCTACCGAACACGAGACCGACCGAATCAAGGGCGACACCGACCACGAAGGCCAAAAAAGCCAATTTGGCGGCAAGGTAGACAAAACCCACAAAAAAGGCGTAGACGCCTATGCGCGAATCCTTGAGTATGGCCAGTTTCCTTTCCTTGTCCCCCGCTCCAAGAAAAGCGTCAGCTGTGTCCAGCAGGCCGTCGAAATGGAACAGGTTGAAGGCCAAGTACTGGATGCACAGGATGAGAAGCGCTCCGATCCCCGGCAACCAGGCAGGGAAACCAGCGGTTGGCGCTCCTGCCGGTAACCCGGCAGCCAGAAGCCCCAGCGGGATGGCGAAAAGCGCAAGGCTGCCGAAAGCCAGGAACGCGACCGGCAAGCCCATCATGGGCAGCCAATAGTCCATGCGCGACAGGTCGTGCGAGAAAGGCCGCCGTACCGGAATCCTGCTGGCCAGCGTGAAAATGCTCAGCCAGCGGTCCAGGGGGCCGGGCTGCGGGTCTGTGGCCAGGAGCCCGGCCTTAGAAGTTTTTTTCATCCGAGGAGCCCTTGGAAACGCCCATCTGCTCGAAGGACGCCATTTCCCTGGCCGCCCTCACGCCGAGCTCCACCATGAAGCCCCCCGTGACGGCGCCGGTTCCCTCGCCCAGCCGCATCTCCATGCTGACGATGGGTTCCAGCCCCATGGCAGCCAGCACCGGTGCGTGGCCCTTAACCCGGGATTTGTGACCCGCAAACAGGTAGTCGATGACATCCGGATCCATGCGCCAGGCTGCGCAGGCGGCGGAACTCACCGGAAAGCCGTCGATGACGCAGCCGATGCCCCTGCCTTTCAGGCCAAGAATTAATCCCGCCATCATGGCCAGGTCAAATCCGCCCACCTTTTTCAGGGCGTCCCGGGCATCGGCGAAGGGTCCCCTGGCCGCTACCGCTTTCACAATGACAGAGCGCTTGTGCTCCAGCGTCGCGTCATCGATACCGGTGCCCCGGTCGATTATCTCGTCGCCCTTGAAACCAAGCGCCACCAGAAGCGTCGCTGCCGTAGTCGTGTTTCCGATACCCATGTCGCCGATCGCCACCAGATCGTAACCATTTTTGGCCGCATCAGCCGCGAGTTCCCTGCCGGCTTCCAGAGCCTTTTCCAGCTCCTTATCGCTCATGGCGTCCTCGCGGGCGAAATTCCGCGTACCCTTGCCGATTTTCCTGTCCAGGAAGCGGGCTTCCTTGGGGAGTGACGCGGCGGGAGGAAAATCCATGGCGACTCCGGCGTCCACGGCAATGACGTCCCAACCCGTCCCCCGGGCAAGGGCGTTTATGGCCGCGCCGCCGGCGAGGAAATTCAGCATCATCTGGTAGGTGACTTCCTTGGGGTACAACGAAACGCCCTCGTCCACGACACCATGATCGCCAGCGAATACGTACACCGCCTTCTTTTCAAGTTTCGGAGGGACGGATCCCTGTATGAGGGCCATCTTCATCGCATAATCCTCCAGCTTTCCCAGGCTGCCTTTTGGTTTGGTCAGGTTGTCCTGATAGGCTTGCATCTTCTCCTGGATACCGTTCATGTCGCACTCCTGTGGGGTATGATTCCTCGTTGGTCAAGAAGCCGCAGCGTCGGCTCCGCCTCTTCCCATGAAAATACTTCGATGTTGAGCGTTCCGGTGAAGGAACGTAAAAAGGGTTCCAGTTCGGCCAGCCAGGCCTCATCGCCCGAAAGCCGACGATGATCGGGCAATCTGCCATCCTTCAAGGCCGCCTTCCCGTCCACACCATGCAGGTGGATCTCGCCGATGCGGCCATTCCATACAGCGGCGAAAGCTGCCGGGTTTTCATCGCCCAGGACCAGGTGTCCCGCATCCATGCAGATGCCGGCTTGGGGAACCAGCGGCTGGAAAGCCCCGAAGCGGTCGGTGCGGGTATTCTCCACCAGAAAACGCGGGCCGTAGCGGGTTATCCATCGGTCCACATGGGCTTCCAGGCCAGTCCCGTCCTTTTTTGGGGGGTGGACGATGAACAGACGGGCCAGGGGCGCCAATAACTCGATGAGTTCCTCGTGTTCCGCGGTCAGATTGTCTGGCAGATGGACGGTATACGAAAAGCGCCCGGCAAAATCCTTGATGGCTTCGAGCTCGGCGTGGAGTTGGGCGCGTACCTCCTCGTCATAGAGGAAAAAGAGCAGCTCCACCGAGGTAATCATCTTTTTTTCCTGCAAAAAGCGGAGGTTTTCGGCGTAGGTGCCGGGTATCACCCAGGAAGGGACAGAAACTTCCATCATTTTATCCTAAGGGGGATGCCCGAAATCATGAACACCACCCGATCGCAGGCGGCGGCCACACGGCGGTTGGCCTCCGCGAGGAGTATGTTGTACCTGCGGGTTTCGGCGTCGAAGGGTATGTTGCCCAGTCCTGTCTCATTGGTCACGACGATGACGTCGCCTGACAGGGCCTTGATGAAGCCCTCCAGGATGGCGTCGAATTCGTCTTCCCGTTTGTGGTACATCAGGTTGTTCGCCCACATGGGCAGGCAGTCCACCAGGACCCCAGGCCGGTCTCCTGGCCGGGCCTCTAACCGAATCCCGGGTAGGGACTCCGGTCCGGCATTCGCGTCGCTTACCGCCTCGCCGAGGCCCAAAGCCCGGACAAGGGCTTCATCGATGCGTACCTGTTCCTCTATGGTTTCGAACAGGTCCGTTCCGTCAGCAGCCTTGCGTTCCGCCCGGTGGCGCTCGATGCGTTCGGTCATTTCCTCGTCCAGGATGGCTGACGTGGCGATGAAAAAGCGTCGCGGGCCGAATTCGCTCTTGGCCAAGTCCAATGCGTGGCGGCTTTTTCCGGATTTGACCCCGCCGGTGACGAGTGTGGGCATATACGCTCCAGCTCGGACGCCAATCCATGAGGTACAGGAATTTCCGGAGATGCATGTGATCAGACAGGTCGATCAGGCATCAGCGGCGCCCTTTCCTCGAAGCGTCGTGAAGTTTGAACGCAAATGCGGGTATCCCGGCTTGGACGGTACGGAAGGGGCTCGCCCTGATTCCATATCGTCCTTTACGGTTACGGGCTAGCGCCGGATTTTCACCGGACTTCCCCCGATCTGCGTCGTACCGGCACGCCCGTACGGGTTACCGGTATCAGGGCCGAGCTTAGCTGGGCAGGCGTGTAAGGGTCAAGGGCTCAGCCCTCGCAGGAAGCAATGGCCCGCATCCTCTCCAAAGTTTCCTCCGAAAGGACATGCTCCATCCTGCAGGCATCCTTTTCGGCTATTTCAGCCGGAACCCCCACCACGTCGCGGAGGAAACCGGTAAGGAAATCGTGCCTGGACCGGATTTCAGCAGACCTGGCGATTCCCGTAACGGTCAGGCTGACACCCTTGTAGCGCTGGTGTTCGACAAAGCCCCGCTCCTCCAGCGCTTTAAGCGCGCTCAGTACAGAGGGCTTCGATACGCCGAGCTTGGTTGCGATATCGGTTACCCGGGCCATCCCATCGGTATTGGCCACCAGCACGCCTATCGCTTCCAGATAGTCTTCCAAGGATTGGGTCATCGTCCTCCCTGCAATGCACGTTTGAATTATAGCTGAGTATTTTACTACAAAAGACTCACCGGGTCCACGTCCAGTTCGAGGTAGACATTTTTGTCCGCTTCTTTCAGGTATTCCGTGTTCGTTTTGCGCACTGCTGCGTGGATTGCGCCCAATTCTGCGCCCCGAACGATTATCTGGTACCTGGTGTTGCCGGAAATGCGGGCAATGGGACATTCAGCCGGCCCCAGCGCTTCGGTATGGACGGGAAGATGGGTTTTCAGTATCGAAACGAAGCGTCGGGAAGCGCGGTCCGTCCTTGCCGCATCCTTGGAACGGAAGACTATGCGGATTAGCCTGGCGTAGGGGGGAAAGCCCAGGGCGTCCCGTTGTGCCAACTCCTGCTTATAGAAGCCCTCCACGTCAAGGGCGCAGGCGAGGGTGATCGCAGGTTCGCCTGGACGGAAGGTCTGCACGAGGACCCTCCCATCGGGAAAGTAGCGTCCTGCCCGGCCTGCAACCTGTACGATGAGGGAGAACGTGCGTTCCGCCGCACGGAAATCGGGCAGGCGCAGGCCCGTATCGGCCAGGACGACCCCTACCAACCTTACTCCGGGAAAATTGAGGCCCTTGGCTACCATCTGGGTACCCAGGAGCACATCGATCTTTCCGGCGCGGAACGAGTCCATCACGTCCTTGATGTTCCTTTTTTTCAGCCGTACCGGTTTTTGCGCACTCCCCACCGTATCTGCCGAGTCGGAGTCCATCTTATCCTTGTCTACAGCATCGGGATCCGCGTCGGCAAGTACGGCGGCATCCACCGCCTGGTTTGCCAGCGGCTGGCCCGCCGTATCCGCGTCTACCCGTTCAATCCGCAGGTCCGGAAAGGTCCGCCGCACCTCTTCCTCGATCATCTCCGTTCCAAAACCCACAAACCCGGCATCCAGCGAGGCGCACTCGGGGCAGGCCGAGGGCGGACGAACAGAATACCCGCAATAATGGCAGATGGCCCGACCCTTGTTCTTGTGGTAGGTGAGGGAAACCGAACAGCTTTTACACGTGAGTTCGTAACCGCAGGTCCGGCAGCGGTAGGAATATGAAAAACCCCGGCGGTTAAGGAATAGTATGGTCTGCCTTCCCGCCGCTGCGGTATCTCTGATTTCGTCCTTCAAATCCTGGGAAAGGCATGAATCCGTTCCAGCCATATCGATGATGCGTATGTCAGGGGGTGCCCCGCCCGAGAGCCGTCGGCTCAGGTCCAACCTGAGCAGGATGCCGTCCGCCATGAGCTTCCAGGCTTCCACCGAGGGCGTTGCTGAACCCATGACAAGCCGGGCTCCGGCCAGGGTGCAGCGTTTATGCGCGACCTGACGGGCGTGATAGCGGGGAGAATTGCCGGATTTGTAGGAACCGTCGTGCTCCTCGTCCATTACGATCATGCCCAGGTTGACGACCGGGGCGAACACCGCGCTCCGCGGGCCTACGACGACTCTGGCTTCTCCCCGCTTGATGCGCTGCCATTCAGCCAGCCGGGCGCTCCCGGTCATCCCCGAGTGCAGGGTGGCGGAAACAGCACCGAACCGGGATGATACGGCGTCCACAACCTGGTGGGTAAGCGCGATTTCCGGTACCAGGTAGATGACCGACTTGCCCTCTGCGAGCAGGCGTTCGGCGGCGCGCAGGAAAACCTCGGTCTTGCCTGAACCGGTAATTCCATACAGGTAGGGCATGGGGGCGGGAGCGCCGGAGGCCGAAGTCCGGATGAGGATGGCTTCCAGCGCCATTGCCTGTTCCTTGGAGAGTTCATGTCCCTTGGCCGCCGCATCCATCTCCACGTCCGCGAAGGCGGGCGGGGCAATTTCCCTGCGGCCCGAAGGTATCATCGCGGCCAGGGCTTCTCCCAAGCCGCACAGGTAATACGCCGCCATCCAGCGGGCGAGGGTCACCTGTTCCTCACCGAACAGGGGTTCCGCGTCCACAACCCGTTTGATGGCTTTCAAGGCCCTCACTTCGAGCCCTTCAGGAAGATCTTCCCTGGTTCCGATGATATAACCCAGGATTTCCCGTCTGCCAAAGGACGCCATGGCCCGTACTCCGGGTCTTGCCTTCCCGGCATCGTCCAGTTTGTAGGTAAAGGTCCTATCGAGGGGAACGTCAAAAACGACCTCGACGTAGCGTTGGGACACTTAAGGTGCTGTCCCGGCAGCAGGATTCTCGTCCAGACGGGATTTGAGGAGTTTCAGGTCCTCCCAGGCGGGGCGCTTGAGCGTCTCATCCCGCAAAAGGGCGCTGGGATGATAGGTGGGAAGGAGCGGAATCCCCTGGTAGTCGACGAAGCGTCCACGCAGGCGTCCTATACCCTCGGTGGTTCCAAGCAGGTTTTGGGTAGGCACCCTGCCGACGCTCAATATGATTTTGGGCTTGAGCAGGGCGATCTGCCTTTCCAGGAAATGCGAGCAAGCGGAGACTTCTCCCGGTTCGGGGTCGCGGTTTCCTGGTGGGCGGCATTTCACCAGATTCGCGATGAAACAATTATCTTCCCTGGATAGACCTACCGCCGCAAGCATCTTGTCGAGCAGTTGTCCGGCCTTTCCGACGAAGGGTCTTCCCGTAGCATCCTCATCCGCGCCCGGACCTTCGCCGATAACCAGGACCAGTGGATTTTTCGCACCTTCACCCGGTACCGTGTTCTTGCGTGTCCTCGCAAGGATGCAGGCTTCACAGGATGCGACCTCCTGTGAGACCGATTCCAGCGAGTCTTCGGAAAATCGGTACTGTGGCCGTTCGATCCTGTACCCGTCCCGGATTCGGTCTTCTGCAAGATCAAGTAAGGTAGCGACTAGCTTTTTCGCATCTGCGGTCATGGGTTCCTCACGGGAAGCAGGCGTCGTGCACGGCGCGCACGCTGAGTTCGCGGTCTTCGCGGCGGACGACCAGATACACGGCGGTGGGACCCG
Organism: Breznakiellaceae bacterium; assembly: GCA_964202565.1. Lineage (GTDB taxonomy): Bacteria > Spirochaetota > Spirochaetia > Treponematales > Breznakiellaceae > SZUA-426. The sequence goes on from CAXNJE010000080.1 coordinate 6,829, forward strand.
CACCCGCCTGAGCCAGCAAAATGCCGATGCCCGCCTTGGATACCGCGCCTATGACGAGGGCCGCGACGCCACAGTTTTCCCGTATCCCTTCACCTACAGCGGCCACCAAGGCAAGGTTTTCCACCGGTGTCACGGCCAGGATGCCCGGGTTTGCCTCTGACTTGAGTGCTGCCAGTGCCGGAAGCAGGTCGGCACGCTTGAAGAGCAGGTTGATGCAGGTTTGGGCGGTGATGACGCTGGAAATATTCACCCCTGCGGCATCCAGTCGGCCAGTAACCCTAGCCAGAATACCCGGACGTGAACCCACCCCCGGGCCTTCCAACCTTACGATGGCGATATCCTCGGTGGAAGCTATGCTCTTTACTACCTGGTCGGCGTGCCTTCCATCCTTCCGGCCGTCCCCGAGGGCAGGAGGACCGACAACGGTGAAGGGTTCTACCCTGCCCTCGAAGAGTTCGACATTCATCACGCGTATGGGTATGCCGTCGTTTTCCAGGGGTTCCACGGTCCGGGGATGCAGGATTTTTGCGCCAAAGTAGGAGAGTTCGGCGGCTTCGTCGTAGCTCAGGTAGGGTATGGTGTGGGAGTCGGGGGAAACCCGGGGGTCGCAGGAAAGGAATCCGTCCACGTCCTTCCACAGATCCAGGCACTCGGCACCGATACAGCGGGCGATCACGGCGGCGGTATAGTCGGAACCGCCCCTGCCGAAGATAGTCGTCCTCCCGTTCGGAGCAATGCCGTAAAAACCGGGAACCACGCTCGTGTGGTCCCCTTCAAGACCTTTGGCCACGGAAGCTGCACAGGCTGCGAAGTCTGCACTCGCGTTTCCGAATACACCATCTGTAAGAAGTCCGAGTGTTTCCGGTCTCGCTTCCCTGGCATTCACACCCGCCACTCGCAGGACCGCGGCGACAACAGGGGCGGACAGGCGTTCCCCGTAGGAAAGCACCGAATCACGCACGTAATCCGGGATGCTTCCAATATAATGGACGCCCTTGAGCAGGCGATCCAGAAGGTTCAGTGTAGTTGAAAGCTCACCATCCACTTTGGCCAATTCCCGTGCATCGCTTACATGGTCGCGCAGCGCCTCCCGATGACTTGCTTCCAGCTTCGCAATGAAGGCCGAAACCGTATCGAGGGAGACGACAGCCTCATCCAAGGCTCGGGCAAGTGAGTCCGTTACCCCGGAAAAGGCCGAAACCACGATGACGAGGGGACGGCGGTACGCCTTGGCGACCTCCGCCGAACGGTGCAGGTCTGCGGAGGTTTTGAGGTTCGAACCCCCGAATTTGACGACTATCTTTGCCATACCCAGTATATAGCCCGCATCCGCCCTCGCAAGCAAGCACGGGATGGCATAATCGTATTATCGTTGTGTATTGTGCAGGTTCAGGCAGAGTGCTAGGATTAAAAAGTAAAAGCCTGCATAAGGGTTTGCCGCGCTTGCCTTTGTGCGGTGGAGTCAAACGGGGAGTCTTGGATCATGAAAATCCTGCATTTTACGGATGCATATTGGCCTAGGGTAAACGGTGTCACCGTATCGATCCAGACCTTCACCGATTCGCTCAGAAGGCTTGGCCATGAAGTTAGAATCGTGTGCCCCGAGTACCCGGATTCGAACCTTCAGGGCATAGTCGACGAGTTCGGACTTATCCGTGTGCCTTCAGTGAGCGCCTTCTTCTCTAAGGAGGACCGGGTTTCCAATCCCTTGGCCATCAACGATATATTGCCCGAACTGGAGGCTTTCAACCCGGATGTCGTACACGTGCAGACCGAGTTCAGTTTTGGTGCCATGGGTCGCCATTATGCGCGGACCCGGGGTTACCCAGTCATTTCCACCTGCCATACCCACTGGGAACAGTACTTCGAACATTACATTCCCGGCATCCCCTCCCGTTTCGCCCGTGCCATCGCGCGGACGATCATGCGCACCGCATACAAGGGCGATGATGTGGTCATCGTGCCTTCCCTCCAGATAGCAGGGGTTTTGCGGGATTATGGGCTGAAGAAAAACTTTCCCCTGATCCCAACCGGCATAGACAGCTCATTCTTCAATTCTGACAAGGATCGCGATGCACGGGTCAAACGGGCCATGGTGGAGCGCTTTCCCCGTCTGGCCAAAGGACCCATACTCCTCTTCGTCGGTCGTGTCGGACAGGAAAAGAACGTGGCTTTCCTTTTTGGCGTACTTGAGAGAGTGCGAAAGCGCTATCCGGAGGTTTCATTGCTTTTTGTCGGAGACGGTCCCTACCGGGGGGCCTTGCAGAAAAGGGCTGGAAGCCTTGGGCTCGGTCATGAATGCCTCTTCAGCGGTTATGTGCCCCGCGATGATCTTCCCTCTATATATCCCCTGGCGGATGTCTTCGTTTTTCCGTCAAAGACCGAAACCCAAGGTTTGGTGACCATCGAATCCATGATTTGCGGTACCCCCGTAGTGGCAATTGGCGAGATGGGGACCGCGGATGTCATGAACGGGGACAACGGAGGTTTCATGGTGCCCGACGATGTGGAACAATTCAGCACCCGGGTGCTCGAGCTTCTGGACGATAAGGACCTTCGGGCCGCAAAATCTGCGGAAGCCCGGGATTATGCGCAAATCTGGACCGTGGAAGGCATGACCGATAAATTGCTCAGGATCTACGAGTGGGCCGCCGCTTCCCGCGTTCCCGGCGGTACAGGACCCTTGGCTTTCCTGCGCCGCATCATGGGTCGCCGTCCCTACGTCAGGTCCTGATGGCGTCAAGGATTGATCTGGACCTGATCTGCGTGGATGCGGATCGCGGTGCGGTCCTCGCTCCTGGCAAGGAGGGCTGAAAAATCCATCTTGGTTCCCGCGTTCAAGGTCAAGGTCGTGCCATTCAACTCCGCATCGAGTACGTGCCTCTTTTTCCTGTCCTTGGGAGCTATGGTGAAGGACCTTCCGGTCGGCGTTCTACCTTCTGTCGAAGCCAGTTTGAGCTTGCCCAGCCACGTCCTCACGCGCAGGAGTACCGATCCGTCCGGCTCACCGGTAAAATCCACCCGGAACCTCCCACCATCGAAGGAATCGGCACCCCGGAAGCCGGATAGCTTTGTGATTTCGCAATCCAGAATCTGTGCCAGGGCCTGGATGACACGATCCGTGTCGGCTGTGCCCAGGCAGGGGTTGCCGGTGGTCGGGTTCTCGCCTCCGATGCCGTAAAGTGCCAGGATGCAAGTCCCCGTAGGTTGGACCGGGAAACGTTCACGTAGGTCCGGTGAGCTCCATAAGGCCTCGGCGATGCGGAACAGGCGCGGCGATAGTTCCCCGTCATGGTAAAGCACATTTTTCAGGAGCCAGGCCGAAAGGAACGCGCTCTCGGCACCGGCGAGGGATTCGGGAAGTTCCACACGCAGGTAAATGGGTCTCATACGGCGTTTTTCATTGATGACGGCGGCAATTCGGTCGGCAAGGGCGAGGCCGGCCGCCCCGTTTACCCGATGACTGGTAAGGTTCGCCCTTTCGTCAGGATTGGCGCAGGCACCGCAAGCCATACACGTGCCCTCGGTTTCCTTGCCGAGGGGGAAGCAGATAGTCTCTTCACGGCGCTCGCCTGCGGCAAGAGCGCGATCGAAGCGGAATTTCCGCGAGACACTCCCGGTGATGAAATCCAGCGCCCGCGGGCATTCGGCATCGTACCCGTCCACGAGAGGCCCGGTAAGGGTTCCCGCTTTATTAATGGACGTCTCACCGCCCTGGTTTTCAAGATTCCCTGAATAGGCCTCCCTGCTTTCACCATTTCCTGTTTCAGTGTCCTTGAATTCGGCACGTTCCGGCCGACCGTCCAATTCGCCCGATGACCGCAATGCCCGGGTGAGGTTGGCTACCAGAGGACCTTCAAGCTTCAGATCAAAAAGGCAGCCAGCTTGAACGGCTGCTTCAAGGCCATCGGCAAGGGCGTAGCCCCCGGCTACAAGAAGCTGGTCCGCAACGTATTCGTTCCAATCCACTGCCAGGCGAAACTCAAAACCCCGGGTTTCCACCGATTTCTTCACTTCTGCCGAGATCGCCTCCAGAACCTTCCGATCCAGCATGAGCGCATCTCCTCCCAGTGGAGTGAACGGCATGCGTACCAAATAACCAAAGGAAAAGATCGTCCGGGTTCCCGCATTGCGCTCGGCCCTCAATTTTTCCAGCCAGGCGCAAAAACGGTCGAATTCCGCCAGATCCGGTGCATCCTCCTGGCCCGAGATCATGTAGAAAAGCTTCAGCTCCTTGATCTTTTCCCGGGACAGTCGATCCAGCAGGGCGAAAAGGTCCTTGTCCGCCAGGTTTTTGGCGTAGTACCTGCGCAGGGCTGCTGAAATACCCTCGACGCCCACCGTGAAGCTCCTTTTTTCTGCTGCCAACTCGCAGGCAAGCATGCCGGGCACCCGTATCAGCAGGTCCGCACGTTGGCTCATCATGTTCACACGCTCGAAGATGCGGTTCAGTTCCAGCAGCAATTCCAGGGCGTCCGTATGTGCGTTGAAGTTGAAGGAAAAAAGGTCGACCGAGCTGGCTCCGGTTTCCCGTTTCAGCGTCCTTGCGGCTTCCAGGATACGGGCCTTTTCGAGCTCCCTGTAGGGCTTGCGCTCCCAACCCTCAAAGCAAAAGGAACAGAAAGCCGGGCAGCCCCAGGAAATCTGCAGTCGTGCGTTGGATGCTTCTTCGGAATTGAGCAGCGGATACGACACCAGCCCGATGAAACCGCTATCCGGCGGACTTTTCCAGCGTCCCGGGACGATGTGGCGGGGTTCTCCTCCCTTGCGGGGCAAGTCCGGAGCGCCTTTCAGCGCTCCCCAGAAGGCTGGTACCTGTTCCTCCACGCGGTCGATCTTTTGTTCGTTTGTGAGCCTTTCGGCCAGCACACGTACCAAGTCAGCGCCGCCATCCTCTCCTTCGCCAAAGAAAATGCCATCCACGAAGGAGTCCCCGTCGGGGAATATGAGCCCCTGGGAGGCGAGGGCGTTGGAACCTCCCAGGATGATGGGAGGCCACGAACCCGTGGAAGGGTTCCTGCGGGCACTCGCGCGCAGGGGTATTCCGGAATGTTTGAATAGAAGCCCCAGATTCACCAGTTCGAGAGCCCAGGAACAGGATACCAATACAACGTCGTAATCATGCGCGTCGTGACCAGCTTGCATGCCGTACAGCCAGGGCAATTTGGCGTTATCCAGAATGGTACGGTCCGGTTTTGACGGGAAAAAGGCAAAATCAACGAAGGCAGTCGGTCCCAGTGTGCTGCGGACAAGATTGTAAAGGAACAAATGCCCCGAAGAACGTACCGCGTCCCGGAAGGGAGACAGACGGACAATCAGAAATCGGGTCCTGGCATCCTCCCACGGGGGATTGTCGAACCCAAGGTTCTGGGCGGAAGCGTAAAGGGGGGCTGTTTTCAGCCGTGGGGCGATTTCAGCGATCCGGGTACGGTAATCAGCCACGCCGCAAGTCTTTTGAATTACCGCTTCCCTGTCTATCCTTCCAAGAGTTGTCATCCAGGGGTATGGCTTCGGTCGCGTCGTCATCCACCTGATCGGGTTCGAGTATCTTTCCCCGATACAATTCCTTGGGCTGGATGACAATGCGTAGTTTTTTCTCCAGCGAGGCCAAGCGGGGTAATTCCACCTCGTCGCCTATGGTCACCATGATTCCCGTTCTGCCTGCACGACCCGTCCTGCCAGCCCGGTGGGCGTAGGGTTCCGGTCCGGAGGGTACGTCAAAGGCAACCACATGGGTGATATCTGCTATATCAAGGCCCCGGGATGAAAGGTCGCTGGTAACCAGCACCTTCGCGCGTCCGGCGCGGAAGTCATCGATGGCTTTCTTCCGCTCGACCTTGCCCATATCCCCGAAAAGCCCGGCCACGGCCACGCCCTTGTCCATGAGCTGCCCTACGATGTTGGGAACCTGGCCACCCCGATCGGTGAAGACCAGCGTCTTTACCGGGTTGGCCGCGAGCAGGAAGGACCGCAGGAAGCTGATTTTTTTCCTGCCTTCACAGAAAAAGGCCCAATGCTCTATTTTTCCCCTGAGTATCTCGGCATCGTCCAAGTCCTCGCGCAAGGCCTCGGGCTTGAGGAAGGGTGCCAGGGTATCCGAGGATTTTTTGGACAGCGTGGCAGAGCAGACGATGGTCGTCCTCTCGGAGGGCAGCAGGGAGACCATTTCAGCGGTGGTGTTCCTGAGTTCTTCGGCGATCAGGCGGTCCGCCTCGTCCAGCACCAAAAACCTGATCGTGTCGAGCCTTAGCTTTCGCATCCGTTCCAGCTGGAGTATCCGGCCGGGGTTGCCCACCACCACCAAGGGTTTGTCATCCTTGAGCTTGTCTATTTGTCTGGACAGGTTGGCGTCTCCTGTCAACAGCGAGGCCTTTTGTGGATACGGAAGGGAGGAAAGCAGGAAATCAACCTCACCCTTGATCTGTGCGCAAAGTTCGATGGTGGGGGCGGCAATGAGTGCCAATGGTCCCCTTGAACCGGAAGGCCGGCGTGACACTGGAGGCGTGCCCGATACCGCACCGGGGGCTGCGCTTTGAATGATACCCTGGGACAATTCCTGCAGAAGCGGCAGCAGGTAGGCAAAGGTCTTGCCCGTACCCGTGGCTGAACGGAAGGCCAAATCGCTACCCGAAAAGATGAGGGGTATGACTTTTTCCTGCACCGTCGTCGCCTCGACTATGGAGCGAACCGCGAGTTTTTCAACGAATTGACTGCATACGCCGAGATCTGCAAAGCTTTTCATGTTACCATTATGACCTATCCACTCGTCTTAGTCGAGACTGGGAGTCCATTAGATTATATGCCCCCATCGTAGCCACGGGATTCGAGGGCCTTGGCGGTTTCCTCGGCAAGATCGATCAAGCGTTCAGCTACCAAGGGCACTAAGGCGGCAAAACCGAGGATTCCCGTGGAAC
>CAXNJE010000081.1:0-13622 GCA_964202565.1 Breznakiellaceae bacterium
GGAGCGTCAGCCGTTCGGTATTCGCCATATAGGTTCTAATCTCCTTATGTGGGGCTTTACGCCTTGACGCCCGCAGGCGGCTTGGCCATGGCGGCCTTCTTGTTGCGGAGCAACTGCTTTCCAACACGGAAACGCTGGACCAGATGGATGCGAGACGGACAGGCGAAGGAGCAGGCTCCGCACTCGACACAATCCATGAGACCGCAGCGTTCGGATTCTTCCAGCTCCCCTGCCTGCAGGGCCGCATTCATGAGCACCGGAGTGAGCAGGCAGGAACAGGCCTTTATGCACCTTCCGCAGCGGATACAAGGGCCTTCCTGGTGGGCGACTGCTTCCTTCGCCGTCATCAACAGCACGCCGGAGGTGTTTTTCTGGACCGGAATGTCCATGCGGGGAACCGCGACGCCCATCATGGGGCCGCCAAACAGTATTTTGCGCAATTTTTCCGCGTCGTAGGCCAGCAGTTCGGGCGGAAGGTCGGAAATGAGGGTACCGATGGGGACGATAATGTTGCCGGGAGTCGAACAGGCGCCGCCGGAAAGCGTGAAGCCCCGGTCGATGAGGGGTTTTCCCTCAAGGAAGGCGTCGGCGATGGCCTTTAGGGACCCGACATTCTGCACTATGCAACCCACGTCCATGGGAAGCCCGCCTGACGGTACCTGGCGGCCCGTGACGGCGGTGATGATCATTTTCTCGCCACCCTGGGGATACTTCTCGCGGAGCACCTGGACCGTGATATCGAGACCGTGTCCCGCCGCCGCGATGGCTTTTTCAAAGACCGGCACCAGATTGACCGTGTCCTCTTCCATGGCGATGACGCCTTTTTTGACGCCCACAACCTTCATCACGATGGCCAGGCCTTCCACGACCTTTTCGGGCATTTCATGCATGGTCTGCTCGTCTATGGTGAGGTAGGGCTCGCATTCGGCGCCGTTTGCGATGACCGTGTCTATGGGCTTGTTGGGCGGCGGGGCCAGTTTGACGTATACGGGGAAACCCGCTCCGCCCATGCCACCTATGCCAGCATCCCTGATGCGCGCCAGGGCTTCTTCCCTGGTGCAGGCAAAGGCATCCAGGGGCGGCATGAAATCCGTAGCGCCCGAACCGTCGTTCTCGATGATTATGCAGGGACCGTCCAGGTTGTTGGACTGGGCGCGGGGTTCGATCTTTTTGACCGTGCCGGCGATGGGAGCGTGGACGGGCAGGGTCATGCGACCCTCGGCATCCGCGATGCGCTGTCCTTTTTTTACCGTATCCCCCACTTTGACCAGGCTCTGGTTGGGCGCGCCGAAATGCTGGTTCATGGGAACTACTACTTGTTTTGGCTCCATAAAATAAGCAAGGGGCTTGCCAACGCTGGCCTCTTTGCGGGTAGGGGGGTGTATGCCCCCCTTGAAGGACTTGATAGTCATAGGCGCAGGCTCTCCTTTGCGGCCTTCGGTCTTGGATCGCGCTTGTATCCGGCGTGTAGTTGCCGGATTTTATGGGCGATATGACCTTGTGCCGATACTGAACATCAGTCGGAATAATTAAGTGTTAAGGTGTGCTTTGGTCGTCGTTATGGTATGCGGATTCGGAAAGACCGTCAAGTGCTTATAAGGTTATTGGATAATATTTTATAGATATAAATGACCAAGCTATGGCTCAAGTTGTTGAAAGGTAGGGTGAGCATTGGAATGCATCCGGAAACTCGCGTCCGGATGTATCCTCCGGGCGCGAAAATCCGACTTCTACTCGCTGGAAGATTTGTCTTTTTTGTCTTTCTTTTCCGCCCGTTTCTCTTTGAGGGTTTTTACCGGTTTCTTCTTTTCTTCGCGTTTGGGGTGGTCGTTCGATTTCATACTCGGCCTCCTGTCTGTGTAAATTCTACTCTTCTTCGCGTCCTAAAGCAAGCGGGGGGGCATGAATACCTCTCTCTATTGACACTTTTCCTTTTTACTAGCATGGTACGCGTATGAGCTTCGGCCCCGCAGTCATAGACGAAGTAATTCCGGCTGAATACCGCAAGGTAACCGATGGGTTGTTTCCCGGTATTTTCGGGACCACATCCATCACCGATGCGGAGAAAAAAGCCCTTTCCTTCGCCGATTTGCTCGGCATAGGCGATGATTTCGCCTTGCTTATCACAAGCGAGACTCCCGTCAGGGAAAAAGCCGAACGCCGGTTGGTCAGCCATTTCCGAAACAATGTCGAGTTGCTCATCCAGAAAACCTGGGTGGAGAAGGCCGATGAAACCCACAAGGAAAAACTACTTACCAGGGTTCCCCGCCTATTAAACGAACTTGAAAGCCACGATTACGAAAAGGGTCTAAAAACCCTGAACCTGGTCGCCGACGAACTTGCTTACCTCCTGTTTGGTGCCCAGGGTCGAAAAGGCGATTTTATCGAATACGCTTTCCGCATAGATGCGCGCCTGGGTCTTTTTTGGTGGTATGCTTCCAACATTCCCTCCCTTGTTGACTCCGCAGACTCGGCAAAGGTGCGCGCCGCCCTGCTTGTCGGCATGGCTTTCCTGGCCTCAATCTGACACCTGATTTCCATACGGGTCTTGCCATCCAGGTCTTGAAGTCCCCGCCTAACTTGTTCATGATGCAAGGCATGAATGACCTTGACGCGCTTTTTACAGCACTCGGGCAGGCGCAGGCCCGGCTTGCATTGGCCACCCGCAAGGAAAAGGATGCCGCCTTGCACGGTGTCATAGGCGCCCTCGATGCCGATCGTTCAGCCATCCTTGCGGCAAACGACCTGGACCTTGCCCGGGCCCGCGCAGGTGGCATGAAGGAGAGCCTGGTCGACCGGCTGGCCCTGAACGGCGCCCGCATAGACGGGATGATCGAAGGGTTGGAAACAGTCATCAGGCAGGAAGACCCCATAGGCCGCACGCTTTCCGGCTGGACCCTGCCAAACGGCCTTCTGGTGGAAAAAACCAGCGTCCCCCTCGGGGTGGTCGCCATCATCTACGAATCCCGCCCCAACGTCACTGTGGACGCCTTTTGCCTCGCCTACAAGGCGGGTTGTTCCATACTTCTGCGCGGTTCCTCCGCCGCCATCGACTCGAACCGTGCCATAGTCGCTTCCATCCGCAAGGGACTGACAGCCGCGGGGGGTGAGACCGACGCTGTCGCCCTGGCGGATTCGGGCAGCAGGGATGAGGTGGACCTGATACTGAACGCCCGCGGAAAGGTGGATGTGGTCATTCCCCGGGGCGGCCGCGACCTTATACGCCGGGTGGTGGAAAATGCCCGGGTTCCCGTCATCGAGACGGGGGAGGGCAACTGCCACATCTATGTGGACTCCACCGCCGACCTGCACGGCGCAGTGGACATAATCGAGAACGCCAAGGTCCAGAAACCAGGCGCCTGCAACGCCGTCGAGACTGTTCTGGTCCACAGCGACATCGCCGGGGTTTTCCTGCCCCTTTTGGCCGAACGTCTTGCCGGCAGGGTGGAGTTGCGCGGATGTCCGCGAACGGAAGCGGTCCTGCACCCCCTCGTTGTTGGCTTTCCGAAGCTCAGCCTGAAATCCGCCACAGAAGACGACTGGCGGACCGAATTCCTGGACTACATACTTGCCATCAAGGTGGTGGATGCCCCGCAAGAGGCTATAGATCATATAAATACTTATGGGACAAGGCATTCCGAAGCTATCCTGACCAACGATCTGGCCAATGCCCGCGAGTTTGAACGCCGTGTGGACGCCGCCTGCGTGTACGTGAATGCCTCCATCCGCTTTACCGACGGGGCCGAATTCGGTTTTGGCGCGGAGCTGGGCATAAGCACCCAGAAGTTCCACGCCAGGGGCCCCATGGGCCTTGAAGCCCTGACGACGATAAAGTACCGTATCGCGGGTACCGGCCAAACCCGGGAATGATTAGGCGAATGCGTGAATGAAAGGAAAAACATGATACCGGAATTGATAGCCGACGCGAGAAAACTGGTGCTCAAGCTTGGATCGAACACGATCGCCGACGCGGAAGGGAAGGTGAACCGTGCCTTTCTTAAGGAATTCGCCGAGCAGGTGGCGGCCTTGATGAAAGCCGGCAAGCAGATCGTCATAGTCTCCTCCGGCGCCCGCATAGCCGGCCTCTCCGCCATAGGCAAGTGGGCGCGCAAGAAGGACATCCACTACAAGCAGGCCCTGTGCGCCATCGGCCAGGTGGAGCTGATGGAAGCCTGGCGGCGGGCTTTCGAGCCCGTTGGCGTGCATATTGCCCAATTGCTGCTCACCAGGGACGATTTTTCAGACGACATCCGCACGCTGAACATGCGCAACACCCTGTTCACCCTGGTGGACGAGGGGGTTGTGCCGGTCATCAACGAAAACGATTCGGTCTGCGTGGATGAGATAAAGATAGGCGACAACGACAACCTGGCGGCCCTGTCCGCTGTGCTCTGGAGTGCCGATCTCCTGGTGCTTTTCAGCGATATCGACGGGGTGTACGACAAGAATCCCAAGGAACACGCCGACGCCTCCCTGGTGGAATCGGTCTCGGACATCGCCGCCCTGAAACGGTCCATTTCCATGGGTTCGACCAACGGCTTTGGCACCGGAGGCATCTCGACCAAGATCGAGGCGGCTGCCCAGGTCGTGTCCTACGGCATTCCCATGATTCTGGCCCACGGGGGCAAGCCGCGCGCCTTGGAAGCCCTTGCTGCGGGGCGGCAAAGCGGCACGGTGTTCCAGGCCCTGGATTGAGGCTCGAGGATCGAGGAGGACGCGCATGATACGCCTGATAAATTGCATAGGTAGCGGAAATATGGGCAGCGCCCTGATGAAGGCTGCGGCCACTGTTGCTGGTGGTGCGCGTATCGGGGTTGGTGATACGGACAGACCCAAAGCCATAGCCCTGGCCACCGAGATTGGGGGTTATGCCCTTAAGGATAACGCCGAAGCCGTTTCGACCGCCCGCTTCGTGCTTTTAGCCGTAAAACCCCAGGTCCTGCCCGAACTTCTAAGCGAATTGCGGCCTGTTTTGCTGGACCTCGTTGCACGAGGCGAGCTTCCCGTGCTGGTGTCCATAGTCGCCGGGGCTTCGATTGCGGCCATGCGAGCCGTTTTGGCAGGACTTGACGCCGTTCCCATCATCCGCCTGATGCCGAACACCCCCGCCCTTGTCGCCAAGGGCATGATCGCCCTGAGCGCCGGCCCGGAGGTGGGGGAAGGGGATATCCGCGAACTGGAGCAACTTTTATCAGCAGCGGGCATAGTAGACCGGGTGGAAGAAAAATATATGAATGCCGTGACAGCCCTGTCCGGCTCCGGGCCTGCCTACGCGTATATGTTCATCGAAGCCCTCGCAGATGGTGGCGTGCTTGCCGGACTGCCCCGGGACAAGGCCCTGCGATACGCCGCCCGCACCGTACTCGGTTCCGCCGCGATGGTGGAGGAGACGGGCATGCATCCGGGGGCCCTGAAGGATGCGGTCTGCTCTCCCGCCGGAACCACCATCGCGGGGGTCTCCGCGCTGGAAGCCCGGGCTTTCCGGGGCACAGTGATCGCGGCTGTGGAAGCCGGCTTCAGGCGAGCCGTGGACTTGGGCAAGCCCACCGGGTCTTGAGAGCCTGTCGGTCCAGGAGCCTGTCGGACTAGGAAAAGTAGACAATCCGATAGGGGTCTCCGGCCAGGAAGCCGATTCGCCCATACGCGCGTATGGCCGGAATGTTGCTTGTCTTGACGAAAAGGACGGCACTCCGGTGTTCTTCCCTGAGGAGCGCCCCCAGTTCGGCCACGATGCGGGTGCCTATGCCGCGATCCCGCAGGGCGGGAACCACGTAGACGCCGCCTATTTGGTCGCGGGTAAAAGCCCTGGCGTTCGTGGCGGCGGTGGCCACAACTTCGCCATCCAGTTCCGCCACCAGCACCAGCCGGTCCGCCAGGCTCTTTTCCAGGCTCATGCGAGTGGCCGGAATATTGGCGGGGGCTCCCGGTGGCAGGACTTCTTCCCGCTCGTAGGCCAGCCTTAACGGCAACAGCAGTTCCGCATCCTGCCGGTCCGCCCGCCGAATGCGCAAGGACCCGGGACCAGCCGCCAGTGAGGCGGCCGATGGTGCCGAATCCAGAAGCATCAGGCTGTAGTCTATTACTTCCCTCTTCCCACGGGCTCTATGTCCGTGCAGCCGAAGTACCGTATCGACGTCATCAAGGGTTCCCTGTATGGCACGGATTTTCCATCCAGCCGGGTTCGGGGGGAGCTGTTTCAGGTCTGACCCGGCACCGGAAGCACCGACCTTCCCGAAGACGGGATATAGGGAACCGTAGGGCGCGAACAACAGGAAGGCCCGGACCTCTCCCTGCTTGTCAAAACCCAGCCAGGCTTTTCTTTCCGCACTCAGGCACTCATTATAACGGGATATGGCAGCGCTGCAGCAGTTTTCGTGTTTTCTTAGGAACAGCTCGGCTACCTGAAAAGAAGCTGGCAAAAAATCTGGTGAAGAAGCTGGTGAAAAAGCTGGCAAAGAAGCTGGTGAAAAAGCTTCGTCTATTTTTTTCCATTGCATGGACTTATTGGCCCTGAGCCTTCCCGCTTCCTTTTAGGGGGGCAAAGGGTATCTTTCCGGGGGCGGGGATACTTCCGGAAAGGGCTGAGAAGCCTGCGATGAAGGATTCCTTTGCGTAGCTGTAGACCGCCACTGTGGTGTCGACCCAAAGCGCCTTGTCCATATACACCGGGGTAAGCGAGGAGATGACGACCACCCGTTTGCCAAGTTCTTTCAGGCTTTGCAGGAGTTCAAGGCTTGCAGGGTTGGCGACGCAGATGATTACCGTATCCGCATATCCCGCCAGCCGGACCAGGTTGTCTTTTTCTTCGGGAAGTGCCTTATCGAAGGGGAGGTACGAAAACCGGTAGCTGTTTGCCTTGGGGTAGGCGGTCTTGCCTGCAGCGATAAATTCATCGAACTGGCCGGCAATCAGGATGCGTTCATCCGGCTTTGTTTCTATCGGCAGCTTCCCATTGCCCATTTTCGTGACACTCCGCGCTGCCAGTCCCAGAAAGAATTGTCGTCCTTCCAGGTCTGGTACTTTATCGGCCAGCGTCTTGAGATCCGGAACCAGAGGTGGGGCTGTGTCCCTGCGCAGGTAATCCAGTTTGAGGGTTAGATTGCGAAGCGCCGCCTCGCGCACCCTCGTCCTGAAGGCTTTTTCGTTTTTATATGCGAAAAGCAGGTTGACCCAGACGGGATCATCCAGAAGGGGTGTAGATGATAGCAGGATGACGTCGTTTCCGGCTTCGAGGGCGAGCCTGGCTGCCCGGGAGAGACTTCCGGCACTCATGGTAGCCCCATTCATAAGAAGGTCGTCGGTTATTACCAGCCCCTTATAGCCCAATTTATCCCGTAAAAGATCGGTAAGGAACCATCTTGACAGGGACGCGGGTTCCCAGCCGGCGGGAGTCCGGGGAAAGGCGATATGCCCGCTCATGATGGCGGGGATGCCTTCCTTGGCGAGAAGCCGGTATGGTATCAGTTCCCGCTCCCAGAGCATGCTCTCGGTGGAATCTATGGACGGCAGCACGGTATGCGAATCCAGCTCGGTATCCCCGTGGCCGGGGAAATGCTTCGCGGTGGCTATTACACCAGAGCGCTCGAGACCTTTGGCGAAGGCTGCGCCAAGGATGGCCGTCTGCACGGGGTCATCCCCAAAGGCCCGGGGACCGATGAGCACGGAATCCCGTTTGGTGAACAGATCCACCGTTGGGGCGAAGTTCATGTTGATGCCGATGGCCGATATCTCACGGCCTATGTAATAGCCGGACATCAGGGCGTCCCGGGGGAAGCCCGAAGCCCCGATGGCCATATTGCCCGGGGTCTCGCTGGTGATACCCTTCACATGGCGTATCCAGCCCCCTTCCTGGTCGGTAGCTACAAAGAGCGGGATCTTTAGCGGGGCGGAAATGGCGGCGCTCTGCAGTATCCCTACAGTTTTCGCCAGGCGGGCGGTATCTTCGGTATTCCAGCCGAATATTTTTATCCCGCCTATATGGTGTTTTTTAACCCATTCCAGTACCAAAGGGGAAGGGTCTGCCCCAACCCAGCCTAGCATGAAGGTCTGGGCGAGAGTTTCCTCGTCGCTCATGTTCGCAAGCAGATCCTGGGCGGTCTTGCGCGGATCGCCGGGGGAACGAAAATCCAGGGCAGCCAGGCCAGACGCATACGCCAGGTGGAGAGTGAAGAGGAATAATACCAGCGACAACCGCAGGGAACCGGACGCGCCCATTGGGCCTACTCGCCCGGTCGTTCTGCGGCCCACACATATCACTTGTAGGCTTCTCCCTTCAGGTCATCTATATGCTGGGAAGCACTGTGCGCGGCGATCGCGCCTTCTGCCGCGGCCACGATGACCTGGCGGAAGGGGGTTGCCCTCACGTCGCCCGCCACGAAAAGACCCTTGATGGAACTTTCCATGCGCTGGTCTGTAATGATGGAACCGCTTTCGTCTTTTTCCGTCTGCGGAACCAGCGCTGTCTGGGGAATCGAACCGACGAAGACGAAGACCGCCTCGGCCGCCTCCTGGTAGGTCTCCCCGGTGTCGGTTTTCTTAAGAACGACGCCGCTTACTTTCTTGTCGCCCTCTATCCGCTCGATTACCGTGTTGAAGCGCATCTCGATATTGGGGTTCTTGAGAACCCTGTCTGCCAGGGATTTCTGGGCCCGCAGGCGGTCACGACGGTGGATCATGACGACCTTGTCAGTCAGCTTGGACAGGAATTGGGCCTCGTCGCAGGCCGCATCGCCACCGCCCACCACGAGCATTTTTTTGCCCTTGAAAAAAGGACCGTCGCAGGTGGCGCAGTAGGAGACTCCCCGTCCGGAGAATTCAGCCTCGCCGGGTACGTCCAGCAGGCGGTGTTTTGCGCCTGTGGCCAAAATGACCGTCCAGGCAAGGATTTCCTTCTCGCCGGTCTTGATGACGAATAGGTCCCCTTGCTTGCGCAGGGAATTGACCGTGTCCATGAGAAATTCGGCACCGAAGCTTTCTGCCTGACGGTGCATGTCCTGGGCGAATTCAAAGCCGCTCTTCGGGTCCGCGTAGGCGGGATAATTTTCAAGGTGATCTATTAAAAGGGCTTGTCCGCCCGGAGCCATTTCTTCAATTACCAAGGTCCGCAGGTTTGCACGCGCTCCGTATTGGGCAGCAGAAAGGCCGGCTGCCCCGGCTCCTATTATTACCAAATCCTTATCGGGTTCCTGCACGTCCTTATCCTCCTCGTTATATAGGCCAGTTTGGAACGAGCCTTCCCCTCAATATACCAAATTCAGTAGACTCATACTATGAAAAGCCCCCTTCGGCCGTCAACTCGCATCGGTGCGGGCGTCATCACCTTTCTGGCTTGTGTGTTCCTTGCCGCAACTGTATCCGGTGCTGAAGAACCCCGCCTCACAGTGTCCCCCGGGACATTGCACTTTTCTTCCCTCCAGGAACCACTTTCGTGGGAGCAGGCTCTGGACTTGGCTTTATGGGCCTCAGACGGGAGGAATGGGATGGATGATTCGGAAAGGCAGGATAATCCGCCTGACGCCATCCGGGACGCGATTCGTGGGGGGATTGACGAGTTGCTTTCCCTTCCAGCCTGGCTTGAAATCAGTGATGAAAGGGAAAAAGCTGCCTTTGTTCTTGAATTCATGCATAAGCGCTACCTTGGCTCTTATTCGGAGCGCCAGACAAGGTTGGACACGCTGATTCGAACCGGCCGATTTAATTGTGTCTCTTCCGCGAGTTTGTACCTGATTATTGGAGCCGCCGCCGGGCTCGATGTGGCAGGAGTGATGACCAAGGACCATGCGTTTTGCTCGGTCGTGTCGGATGGCCTACGGGTCGACGTGGAAACAACCAGCCCCTACGGCTTCGATCCGGGCAGCAGGATGGAATTCCAGGATTCTTTCGGGCGCACCACCGGTTTCGCGTATGTCCCGCCCAAAAATTATAGGGATAGGACGCCCATAGGCCAGAAGGAGTTGTTGAGCCTGATCCTGAGCAACCGGATAGTCGATCTTGAGAGCTCCGGTACCTTCAACCAAGCAGTTGGATTGGCACTGGACCGTTGGGTATTGCTGGGTACTCCCGCAGGCTCCGTGTACGAGGATTTGATCATGAGGATGGTAAACTACGGGGCCTCCCTGGCGAGGGCGGGCAAGGAAAACGCAGCGCTGGACTGGTCAGTACGGGCAATTGAAGCATTTGGTCCCCATGTCCGCTGGGATGAGTTGATGGGCTCCGCTTCCAACAATCTTCTGGTCGGCCTGATCCGTAAGAGGAGGATAGCCGAGGCCCGAGCCGAGCTTGAACGCCTGCGCCCCGGACTGACTGTCCGCGCCGCCCGGGAACTCGATTCACTTGTGGGGGATGCGGAGTTGACCGCAGCCGCAGAGGGGAGTGATTTCGCTTCGGCTCTCCGTACCGTCGCTGCGGCGAAAGCCGCCGGGATTCCGGATCCCCCTCGCGTGAAGGAGATTGAGGTGTACGTCTGGCTCAAGGAAACCGGTCGCATAGCGGAGGCCGAAGGTTGGGCGTCCGCCATCATCGCGGTGGATAGGGCTCTCGCAGCCGTGGGGCCGGACAAGCGGATTGCCGAAGCCCTTCGCGTCTACAGGATCAATCGCATGGCCGAACTGCACAATATATTTGTGGCTTTTTACAACGCTGGGCGCTACCAGGAAGCCAAGGATGCTGCAGTAGCGGCTTTGCGTGAATTTCCAGGGGAACCCCGCCTTAAGACCGATTTGAACAGCGCGGAAAAGGCTCTCCTCCGATAAGTGGCGGCCGACTGCTGGCATAGTCGGAATCTCATGTTATAGTGTGCTGCACAGGCAGTTTTCACGAGGAGTGCGTGCATGAATATACGGGCGAAGCTGTTTTTGATGGTTTTTGGGATGATCGTGCTCTTCGCCGGCGCGTCGTCCGTCTATTTTATCCTGCTGGCACCCGTCGAGCGGATTGAAAGCGAAAGGACCAGTTTGGGCAATCTTGCGGTCGCCATGAGGAATATGCTGATAGAGCTGAACAGGCTTGACTCGGCTTCCATGGGCATGCAGAGACCAAAAATCAACGCTGCGGTGGACCTTAGTGCCCAAGCCTTTGTCCGGGTGCGGGAGGTCCAATACTTACGGAAAATTGACCCCGACCTGGCCAACGCGCTGGAAATAGTCGAACGCCTTCAAGTATTGAACCAGGAAAACATGCGCAACGTATTGAATATGTACGACGAGCTGTACAAGGATGCGGAGAGGGTGTTCATTTTCCCCGATACCATCACCCCCCGTCGCTTCTATACGGATACCGCCGTCGCCGCCAAGAAGCAGGAAGCCTATGCCCTGGCCATGCAACACCTGGCACGCTTTGAGTCGTTGTCCGGCATACTCAACGACAGCCTTTCATCGTCGATCGACGTGATAGAGGAACAGGACGGGCTTATCGGCGAGCGCATGGTCTCCATCCGTCAACGCGCTGTCCTTTCGGCAGCGATCATCATCGCCGTGCTGATAATCCTGATAGTCTTCATTTCCATCTTAGCCGCCAATTCCATAGCCAAGAACGTGATCATCATCGCCGAGGGTGTCAAGAACCTGAAGGATGGCGACCTTTCCGTTGCCTTCAGGCTCAAGGGTAAGGACGAGGTGGTTGCCCTCTCCCGGGGGATGAACGATTTTATTCAAGCCTTGGATGAATCGGTTCTTGGTATTAAGGATGCCGCCACCCGGAATTCCCAGGTTCGTGACCGTCTGAAAGAAGCAGTCGGGCTTACAGGCTCTTCATTGGAGCAACTGCGCGGGGCAGTTGGTGGCGTGGAAGCCCAGTCGATCCGGCTGGACGAGAAGATCGACGAAACCCGCAATTCTGTCAAATCCATTACCGGGGGCGTAAACGCTTTGGATGAGCGTATTTCCGACCAGATAGCCATGGTTGAGGAATCCACCGCCGCCATAACCCAGATGCTTGCGACCATCGAAAATATGGCCCGTCTGGCGGAGAAGGACCGCGAACTGGCCGACTCCCTGGTACGCACCTCGGATTCCGGCAAGGAAGTTTTTTTGGCGGCCTTCGAAAAAATCGAGGCCATCAACGAGCGGGTTGGCAAAATCGAAGAGATGATCGAAATTATCGACACCATCGCCGGACAGACGAATTTGCTGGCCATGAACGCCGCCATCGAAGCTGCACACGCGGGAGAAGCCGGCAAGGGTTTCGCAGTAGTTGCGGATGAAATACGCAAACTGGCTGAAGCCAGTGCGGAAGGTTCACGTGAAATCGCCGGCTCGGTCCACTCCATAGTGGAATCCATCGCCAGCGCCAGGGCCGGCAGCGTGGAGACCACGAGTGCTTTCGGCCAGATCGAAACCAGCATCCGCGATGTATCGAGGTCTGTCTCGGAAATAAGCGCCAGCCTGGGTGAGACCAATGAAGGCGGAAGGCAAATCCTTACGGCCATGACCTCCCTCCGCGAACTGTCGGCATCCATCAATCAGGAATCTACCAGCGTGGCGGCCAACACCCGCTCCATCGACGCCTCCATGGGCGAACTGGACCAGGTAGCCGACCTGGTGCGTACGGCCATGGTCTCCATCGGCGAGCGTTCGGACGAAATCGCGGCCACCTCGGAACGAACCGCCGCTCTGGCAGAGGAGTTGTCTTCAGTCGGATCCGACCTGGAAGCCAGGATTGCCCGTTTCAAGACTACCTGTGAAGCCGATGGCGGTTCCATCACCAAGGGCGGCAACTGCGAATAGGACTGAAAAAACGTCCTGCATGATCTTTGAATGATCTTCCCAAATGCCCGCCCTTGCTACTGGGGCATTATTCCGATATACTTTTAGCGTAATGAATATTTTTTCTGGTCGATTCCCTTCCGGGGACCACAGCAATAAAGAAGGAGGAAACGCCATGTCCGATACGGACGGCGGGGGCAGTAGTGTCCCCTACCATTTACGCAACCCAATCGACGTGATCAGCACGGCGCTTCCGCCCGCAGACCGGTTCCGCTCCTAAGAGCCCACCTCCCGGTTTTCCGCGTCGGCGTCTACGACAGGAGAAACCATCATGATAACCATACGCACCCAAGGGGAACGCGGCCTTATAGAGGCCGAAACAGTAAGCCGGAATTGCTGGGTCGACGCGCGGGACCTCAACAAGGACGATATCGCCCGGCTGGAGAAGGAATTCGGCATCGCCGCCGAATTGCTGGCGGACATCATGGACGCCGACGAGCAGGCCCGCCTGGAAAAGGAAGACGAGTATACAGCCATCATCGTCCGTCTCCCGGTGTACGACGAGAGCTATGAAGTATCCTATTTCACTGTTCCACTGGGAATTATACTCTTTTCTGACAAGATCATCACCATCTGTCAGCGTTCCAGCGAAGCCCTGGACGACCTGACGCGCAACCGCATACGCGCCTTCAACATCAAGAATAAGAGCGCCTTTGTTCTTAACCTGCTGGGGAGAGCGGCCTTTGTCTATCTACGGGCCCTCAAGGATCTGAACAAGAAAACCACCATCATCGAGCGGGAGCTCCAGAAATCCGTCAAGAACAACGAACTGATCCAGCTCCTGTCCATACAGAAGTCACTCGTCTATTTTACCACCAGCCTCAAGACGAACGAGTTGCTCCTGGAAAAACTCCAGAAGTC